>CAJPNN010000015.1 GCA_905372035.1 Bacillota bacterium
TAATAGGGATACAGAGGAAAAAGCTTGATAAATAGGAGCTTTCAGCACTGTATCCTTATTTTTAAAAATCAAGCCTTTATACAACAGCCATTCATAGAGGAAAAGGGTGGAAATAAATAAGGAATAGTATTTATTTCAAAAGATGTAGTGCAATAATACATATGTTTGATAAGTGTAGATTTATAGGTTGATTTTGTGCATATTGAATAATTGCTATACCCGAGTTTATATGATAAAATAACTTTGTTTTTTATTTTAGCGACGCGGCATAAGGGAGGAAGCAAATGTATTATAACTACTTGGAAAAAATTGATCCGGAAGTTGTAGAAATAATTAAGAGGGAATGCAAAAGACAAGAAAACAAGCTTGAACTGATTGCATCTGAAAATTTTACGAGCAATGCAGTTATGGAGGCTTGCGGCAGTGCTTTAACAAACAAATATGCGGAAGGATATCCCGGTAAGAGATATTATGGCGGATGTGAGCATGTTGATGAAGTTGAAGAGCTTGCTATAGAAAGAGGCAAGAAACTTTTCAATGCCGAATTTGCAAATGTTCAGCCGCATTCCGGAGCAAATGCGAATATAGGGGTATATTTTGCGCTGCTTACTCCCGGAGATACTGTGCTCGGAATGGACTTGTCAAATGGTGGACATTTGACACACGGTTCGCCGGTAAATATTTCAGGAAAATATTTTAACTTCGTATCATATAAAGTGGATTCAAACGGTTTGATAGACTATAATGAAGTGGAAAAGCTGGCTAAGAAGCATAAACCTAAACTTATAGTTGCAGGAGCATCCGCTTATTCAAGAATTATAGATTTTAAAACATTTAGGGAAATTGCGGACAGGACAGGTTCAATGCTTATGGTAGACATGGCACATATTGCAGGGCTTGTTGCGGCAGGGCTTCATCCTAATCCCGTCGAGTTTGCACATGTTGTTACGACGACTACGCACAAAACACTCAGAGGTCCTCGAGGAGGAGCAATCTTCACATCGGAAGATCTGGGTAAAGAAATAAATAAAGCAATTTTTCCGGGGATACAGGGTGGTCCGCTTATGCATATAATCGCAGGAAAAGCTGTATGCTTTAAAGAAGCATTACAACCTGAATTTAAGGAATACCAAAAAAGGGTTGTAGACAATGCACAAGCATTTGCAACAGCTTTAAAAGAGCGGGATTTCAATCTCGTTTCGGGCGGAACCGATAACCATTTGTTATTACTGGATATCGCAAACAAAAATTTGACGGGAAAAGAGGGAGAAAAACTCTTAGATGAAGCTAATATAACTACAAATAAAAATACGGTGCCTAACGATCCGAACGGACCTTTTGTTACAAGCGGTATCAGACTCGGGACTCCGGCAATGACGACCAGGGGACTTGGCGAAGAAGATATGGTGCAGGTTGCGGAGGCGATATCGCTTGTTCTCGGAAGTAGAGGAGAAGAACATTCAATGGATAAAGCAAGGGAAATCGTAAGAGTTCTCTGTAAAAAATATCCGCTTTATGCGGCATTTTAGTTAAAGATGTACATTTGGACCAATTGGAGATTTCAAAGGTTTGTTATCCTTTATTGTTGAACTTCAATTAATAAGAGAGTGGTGTTAATTAATCAATTTAATACAATTACAAAATTGAAAGGGGTATATAATGTGAGAGGTTTATTAAAAAATCCGTTAATATTGATTTTTATAGGGATATTGGCATGGCATTCGTTTTCAGGAATTCAGTCGGTAGGAGATTGGTTTTATTCTATGATACTTACACTTCCCGGGATAATAATAGGACTTTCACTACATGAATTTGCACATGCGAAGGTGGCAAATATGCTCGGGGATGACGTACCGAAACTTCAGGGAAGAGTAAGTCTTAATCCGGCGGCGCATATAGATATACTGGGTTTGTTTGCTATAATATTTATAGGTTTCGGATGGGGAAAGCCGGTAGAGATAAATCCACTTAATTTTAAGCACAAAAGACGTGATTCATTTTTGGTTTCAATAGCAGGGGTTGCTATGAACTTTATAGTTGCAGTAATTTTTGCATTCATAATATTCCTAATCGTTAAGTTTTCAGGAAACGATCTTGTAGGCACAGGGTTTGGAGAATCGTTGATAAGGGTGTTACAGTACACTATATGGATTAACTTGGTTCTTATGGTATTCAACCTTCTTCCTGTTCCGCCGCTTGACGGATTCGGTATAGTTACCGAGATATTTAATTTGGAAAAGTACAGTTGGTATCAGACAGCATACAGCAACGGCTTTGTAATTCTGATGATTTTGCTTATATTTGATGTTGTAAGCAAAATACTGACACCGGCAGTTACATCAATTTACGGGTTTATAATGAATTTGTTTTTTTAAAGTTTTACTTTAGTAAATAAAGGCAACAGGGTCATAGAATTAAGAATAACACTTAATCACTATTTTAGTTAAAAAATTGTGCTTCCATGTCAAATATCGGGACAGTGTCACAAATAAGATAAAAATGTAGAATCACCGGAGTAAAACCCGGTGATTTTTTGTTAAATATAAAATATATTTACCATAATTATTTTTTATTTAAGAAGTCAAGAGAAGGCGGTAAAAGTGAATAAAGTCAGTTGATATCAACGATAATATAGCTATGGTCGGATTATAAGGGAAAATTTTTGAATCGGCGAGTTAAGCCGACTGAATGGCAGCCATTGCACACAATTATATTTTTATTCAGCTTTTGCTTGACAAAAGCTGAATAAAAATATAATATATTACTTAGTAATATTACTAAGTAATATATGGAGCATAAGATGAAAACAGAAATAAATAATGAAGAACTCGTTACGAAACAATTGATACTTGAAAGTGCACGGAAAAATTTCCTTGAATACGGGTATCAGGCAGCACCGCTTCGGAAAATTGCTTCAGAAGCAGGATATACTCATGGAGCATTATATGGATATTTCAATTCAAAAGAGCAGCTTTTTTATGCAATTACCGATCCGGTGGCAGAGCAACTTATGGATATGCTTGACAAAGTTCAAAATAAAATGCAGAGTCTTCCCAAAGAGAAACGACTGTATGAGATGGGCGATATATATTATGCAAATATTCCGGACATTGTAGATATCCTGATTTCAGATCGTGATGCTGTGAAATTGCTTATTAGCTGTGCAAAAGGAACCAAATATGAAGGATTCCTTGATAACATAGCAAGGCGAAATGCAACGAGTATTAATAATGCGGCAGAAAGCGCTGAAGGCGAGGACTTAAATTCAATTAAAGAACAGACGATGGAAATGTTGATGGACGGATATATAAGAACGCTGTTTAGACTGGTTCTTTCAGATAAGCAAAGAGAAACTATTATACAGTGCATGGAAATGATTGGGAAAATATATGAAGCGGGCATAATTACACTTATGCAAAAGGAGGATTACAATGCCAATCAAAGATAATTTCGGAAATCCTAAAGGAGTAATTGGGAAACTGATGCTCACAGGTATGAATTTGGGACATAGCCCCATGGCGAAATGGGCATTTACACAATTTGATGTTCCCGCTGAAGGAAATATTGTAGATATTGGATGCGGAGGAGGATTTAATATTAAAAGGCTGCTTGATAAATCTGCCAAAGGCTTGGTATACGGCGTTGATATTTCTGATGTCAGTGTGGAAAAATCAAAAGCGGTGAATAAAAGACATATTGGGAAACGTTGTGAAATTTATAAAGGAAGTGCAGACAGACTTCCTTTTGAAGATAACTTTATTGATCTTGCCACAGCGTTCGAAACAGTCTACTTTTGGAAGGATATGAAAAAGTGTTTTACAGAAATTAAAAGAGTTTTGAGAAGCGGAGGTAAGTTTGTTATTGTTAATGATCCGGGAGATCCTGATAAGCATTGGGAAGAGATGATTCCCGATATGACCTCATGGACACCGGAAGAACTTGAAACATATATGAGAGAGGCAGGCTTTATAGATGTTCAAATCATAAAAAACAAGTTTATGTTTGGCGTGTTCGGTACAAAACAGTATTAGGGGAAGGTAATGTTATGGCAATATATGAAATTCCGCAAGATTCTAAGACATGGATAAAAAAAGAATTGAATAAAAAATATTCCTCATACGAAACGGAAGAAAAGTATCAAGAAATTATTGAAATCTATGAAAAGTTTTCAAATGATGCTCCAAGCATCGGAGGAAAAGATAATCCGATGTCCAAAAACTTTTACGGTGCTTTATCTGCTTTTGCTTATTACGAGTATATGAATCGTAATATGTCGCCGGATGAAATCACAGATATGTGTTTTGGAATGATGATTGGGGACAAGAAAGGGGGTCAGCTTTCTCGGTTTAATCTAAATAATAAGTTGGTACAAAAAATCTTTCACGGACTTTTCAGACTCAGAGCGAAAAAACTGAACCGACATAAGAAGGACGGATCTTGGAATAATACATGGGGTATGGAAGTAAATCCGCTTAATCATAAAGAAGGGATCAGTATTCATCTTGTGGGTTGTCCTATCGCCGATTTTGCAAAAAAGAACGGATACAGCGAACTGATGCCTTATTTTTGTGAAACGGACAAGGCTGTTATGGAGCATTTTGGGGGTACTCTTTACAGAGAGCATACCGTTGCCGACGGATATGAAGATTGTGATTATTGGATTAAGAATAAGGGCGAATAATTGCTCATATTAAATATAAATAATGTTTAAAGGAATAAGGACAAGAAAGAAGATTGTGATTAAAAAATCTTCAGTAAGTTGTCACAAAGTGCACAGATATTGCATTTCAAAGTAAAAATCATATCATTAAAAAAATTAGCACTCTCATATCAAGAGTGCTAATTTTTCTGTTTACAATGATTTTTCAGAGGTATATAATATTGGTAAGAAAATAGAAAAAGTTTCATTTCAGTAGTTAAATTTAGGGAGGTACTTATTATGAACTATGAAAAATTAACACAAAATGCCGGTTCTGCTGTTATGGACTCTCAAAATATAGCTGTTGAACAGGGACACCAACAGATAGAACCGGAACATCTTGCAGCTGCACTGTTAAAGCAAAAGGAAGGACTTATTCCGAAACTGATTAGCGGTATGGGCAAGGATGTAAAAAATATAATAACTGAAATAGATAAGGAGATAGCTAAATTTCCAAAGGTTCAGGGAGCAGGGAATGTTTATCTTTCATCTAAGTTGAATCATGTTTTTATGCAGGCGGAAAAAAATGCCGAGCAGTTTAAAGATGACTTTGTGAGTGTGGAGCATCTTTTTATGGCACTCATAGATGAAAAAGGCATTCCGTCTGCAAAAATTTTCGCAAATCACGGAATCGACAAAAACACATTTCTTGAAGCATTGACTAAAGTCAGAGGGAATCAGAGGATAACAAGCCAGAATCCCGAAGATAATTATGATGCATTAAACAAGTATGGTAGAGATTTAGTTGAAATGGCGAGAAAAGGCAGCTTGGATCCGGTGATAGGGCGTGATGCTGAAATAAGGCATACTATACAGATTTTATCCAGAAGAACAAAAAATAATCCGGTGCTTATCGGAGAACCGGGAGTAGGAAAAACGGCGGTTGTCGAGGGGTTGGCACAGAGAATTTTAAACGGCGATGTTCCCGAAGGATTAAAGGATAAAACTATCTATGCTTTGGATATGGGGGCTTTGATAGCGGGAGCAAAATTTAGAGGAGAATTTGAAGAAAGGCTTAAAGCTGTTCTGAATGAAATTGAAAAGTCTGAAGGCAAAATAATTCTGTTCATTGATGAGATTCATAATATAGTGGGTGCAGGAAAAACCGAGGGATCAATGGATGCAGGAAACCTTCTCAAGCCTAAACTGGCGAGAGGAGAACTGCATTGTATAGGTGCGACGACTTTGGATGAATATAGAAAATATATAGAAAAAGATGCGGCGCTCGAAAGAAGATTTCAAAAGATATTGGTGGATCAGCCTACGGTTGAAGACACGATTTCAATACTCAGAGGTCTTAAGGAAAGGTTTGAAATACACCACGGAGTGAGAATTACCGACAGTGCTTTGATAGCGTGTGCAACTCTTTCCGACAGATATATAAGCGACAGATTTTTACCTGATAAAGCTATAGATTTGATGGATGAAGCCGCGTCCAAGATCCGTACGGAAATCGACAGTATGCCTGCAGAACTTGATGAAATCGGAAGAAAGATAATGCAGCTTGAGATTGAAAAGCAAGCATTGGGAAAAGAAACTGACAGCAGTTCAAAACATAGGCTGGAAAATATAGAAAAGGAGCTTTCAGAGCTTAAAGATAAAAATGCAGGTATGAGAGCACAGTGGGAAAATGAAAAAAGTGCAATAACCTCGCAGAAAGAAACAAAAAAAGAGATTGAAAGAATCAAATATGAAATTGAAAAAGCTGAGAGAGATTATGATCTTGAGAAGCTTGCAAAGCTTAAATATGGAACTCTTCCGGAATTGGAGAAAAAACTTTCAGAGGAAAAAGATAAAAATGAGGCAAGACTTTTAAAAGAGGAAGTCTCGGAAGAAGAGATTGCGGAGGTTGTTTCAAAATGGACGGGAATACCCGTAAGTAAACTTGTTGAGGCTGAGAGAGAAAAGCTTTTGAGGCTTGGAGAAACTTTGCATGGGAGAGTTATCGGCCAGGATGAAGCCGTTATTTCGGTTTCACAAGCAGTTTTAAGAGCACGTGCAGGGCTTAAGGATGAAAACAGACCTATAGGTTCGTTTATATTCCTCGGTCCTACAGGAGTAGGAAAAACGGAACTTGCCAAAGCTCTTTCAGAAGCATTGTTTGACAGTGAGAAAAACATGATAAGAATAGATATGTCGGAGTATATGGAGAAACATTCCGTATCAAGGCTTGTCGGAGCGCCTCCGGGATATGTAGGATATGATGAGGGAGGGCAGCTTACAGAAGCTGTCAGAAGAAGACCTTACAGTGTAATACTTTTTGATGAAATTGAGAAAGCTCATCCCGATGTATTCAATATTCTTTTGCAGCTGCTTGATGACGGACGTCTTACTGACAATCAGGGAAGGACTGTAGATTTTAAAAATACTATAGTTATAATGACATCAAATATAGGAAGTTCGTATTTGATCGATAATATAAGAGCTGACGGAAGTATAGATGAGACTGTGAAAAATCAGGTGGAAGACGAACTTAAGAGAAACTTTAGACCTGAGTTTATCAACAGAATAGATGATATCGTAGTATTCAGTCCGTTGACATTAGCCCAGATCAAGAGCATAATAGAGATTGCACTGAAACCGCTTGAAGAAAAACTTAAGGAAAGAGAGATTGAACTCATCCTTACGGATAAAGCTAAAGATTACATTGCAGACAAAGCATATGTTCCCGCTTACGGTGCAAGGCCTGTTAAGAGGTATTTGCAGAGCAACATCGAGACGGAAATTGCGGAAATGATAATAAGGGGAGAAGCGGAAGCAGGCAGTAAGATAATTGTAGATGCAGGGAAGGAAAAACTTGAATATGAGGTGAAGTAGAATGATTTGTGTTTTATATGTATCAAAACATCATAAGAACACTGAAAAGCTTTTAAAGTCGCTTAACGGTTGTGACGGCATAGAAGTAGATTTATTTGATTTTAATAAGGGTGAGATACCGGATTTCAATAAATATGAATATATAGGGTTCGGATCCGGTATTTATGCCGGTAAATTTGATAAAAATCTACGATCATATATAGATAAAAATTTTGATGCTTCGGGTAAAAAAGTATTTTTAGTTTCAACAAGCGGTATAGGTAAAACTGCTCATAACAACAGTTTGGAGAAAACACTGTCAGAAAAGGGGGCAAGTGTGATCGGCAGTTTTAACTGTAAGGGATTTGATACTTTCGGACCGTTAAAAATTATAGGCGGTAAGGGGAAAGGCAGACCTAATGAAGAAGATATGAAAAATTTCCGAAAGTATATTCTCAGTATAATAAAATAAGAAATATCTCAAGATGTGAGTGTGGATATCTTGAAGCGGTGTATTTTTGATAATAAAATAAAAAATTTTTTGAATCGAAAGTGAGAAAGCAGGTAAATATGGGTGAAAGTCAAAAAATAATCAATATTGCAGTTATTGCACATGTAGATGCAGGAAAGTCAACATTAGTAGATGCATTTTTAAATCAGAGCGGGGTATTTAGAGAAAATGAAGAAGTGGCGGATTGCATTATGGACAGCAATGATCTTGAAAGAGAGAGAGGTATAACTATATACTCAAAAAATTGCTCAATAATGCACAATGATATAAAGATCAACATTGTGGATACCCCGGGGCATGCAGACTTTTCATCCGAGGTTGAAAGAATAATAAAGACTGTGGATACGGTAATTCTTTTGGTTGATTCGAGTGAGGGTCCCATGCCTCAGACGAGATTTGTTTTGCAAAAATCGCTTGAGATGGGACTTAATCCGATTTTATTTATAAATAAAATAGATAAAAGAGACCAGAGGGCAATGGAGGTTGTCGATATGGTTTATGAACTTTTTATGGAGCTCGAAGCTAACGATGAACAGCTTGATTTTCCTATACTTTACGGTATAGCAAAACAAGGTATAGCAAAATTTGAGTTGGAAGATGAGGGAAAAGATCTGACACCGCTCTTTGATACAATAATAAGTCATGTAAAACCTTATCCGAATTTTGATGAAGAACCTTTACAGTTTCAAATTTCGGCATTGGGATATGATGATTATATAGGAAGACTCGGTATAGGAAGGATATATAAGGGTAAAGTAAGCCGGGGACAAACAGTTACACTTTGCAAGGAAGACGGCTCTTTTGTACAACGAAAAATAGGTCAAATATTTGTTTACAGAGGGTTAAAGCGTACACCGGTAAATTCGGCAGGGGCGGGAGATATAGTTGTAATATCCGGAATCCCTGATATATCTATAGGTGAAACAGTTTGTGAGAATCAAAAACCTTTGCCTATGGAAATGATCAAAATAGAAGAACCGACTATGTCTATGAATTTTATAGTAAATAAAAGCCCGTTTGCAGGTAAAGTCGGGAAATTCGTGACATCAAGGCATTTAAAAGAAAGGCTTGAAAAAGAGCTGGAAGTAAATGTCGGCCTGATGGTGGAATCGACTGAAACAACCGATGCTTTTAAAGTTTCAGGAAGAGGAGAACTACATCTTTCAATACTCATAGAAAATATGAGAAGAGAAGGATATGAACTTGCTGTTTCAAAGCCCGAGGTTATAATGAAAAAAGAAGGCGGAAGATTGTTGGAACCTATAGAAAGAGTTGTCGTGAATGTTCCTGATGAATATTCAGGTTCCGTAATCTCAAAACTGAATATCAGAAAGGGCATAATGGAATCAATGTCAGGAAAAGAGGGATATTCAATACTTGAGTATCTTGTTCCTACAAGAGGTCTTTTAGGTTATCGTTCCGAGTTTATAAATGATACCAGAGGAGAGGGAACCCTTGTAAGGAGATTTGAAAAATATGAACCGCATAAAGGAGATATCCCTCAGAGAGTGAACGGGGTTGTAGTAGCACAGGAAGAGGGTATTTCCACTCCTTATGCGCTTTCAAACATATCAGAGAGGGCTACTATGTTTGTAGGACCTGGAACTAAGGTTTATGAAGGGATGATTGTAGGAATGAACAGCAGATCCGATGATATGGTGGTAAATCCGTGTAAAGCTAAAAAAACTACAAATATGCGTGCGGCGGGAAGCGATGAAGCTATAAAGCTTTCTCCTCACAGAGAGTTTACACTTGAAGAGGCGCTTGAATTTATAAATGATGATGAGCTTGTAGAGATAGTTCCTGACGATATAAGGATCAGGAAAAAATATCTTACAGAACTTGAAAGAAGAAAGAGAAGGTAGAATGATATGTTTGAAAGCATTTTGGATACTGTACGGTCGTACGGTCCGAAGCTTACAGAAGCGATGATAACTTTTTTGATAGGAATAGTTTTAATTAAAGTCGTTTTAAAGCTTACCAAGAGATGGCTGAAAAAAGGTCCTATGGACGAAGTTACACATGTATTTATGATCAATATAGTAAAAATATTTCTTTGGGTGATACTTCTAATCGCTGTTTTGGGGACTGCCGATATAATAAAGCCGGCTTCAATGGTTGCGGTTTTAGGTGCGGTAGGTGCCGCTTTGGCGTTGGCGCTTAAAGACAGCCTGGCAAATTTTGCAGGAGGGATATCCATAATGTTTCATCAGCCGTTTGCAAAGGGTGACGTTATAGATGACTTGACTGTTACCGGAATTGTGGATCATATAGATTTGCTTTATACGACTGTTATGACATATGATAACAAGGTAGTTACCATTCCTAATGGTAAACTTGCAAATAATACGGTTATAAATTATACTAAACTTGATTTACGGAGAGTGGATTGTTGTTTCGGAATCAGTTATGAAAGCGACATTCCTAAAGCTAAGGAGCTTATGCTCTTGCTTTGTAAGGAATTTTCACCGATATTGTCCGAGCCGGAGCCGTTTGCGGGAGTTGCCGCACAGAATGAAAGCAGCATAGCGATTGACCTTAAGTGTTGGTGTAAGACGGAAGATTATTGGACTGTAAAATATTATATAGAAGAAAATGTCAAGAATGTTTTCGATAAAAATGATATAATCATTCCGTATAATCGCGTGGATGTGAATATAATTAAACAAACAACAAATTGAGGAGGTCTGCCGGATGAATAAAGTAAGCGTATTTATAAATTATTGGATATTTATTATAGCTGTTATGATTTTTTCCAAGGTCAGCGGAGTAACTTTTACTAAGAGTGCAACATTAAAAATTTTAATTTTGGCTACAGCATTATATATAATTACGGTTGTTGTTTGGACGGTTTTCAAAAGAAAAGGTCAGATTGCAAGGGGTGAGGATCCTGACAAGAAAAATGTATGATGTAATAATTGTAGGAGGAGGAGCATCAGGGTTGATGGCTGCCGTCAACAGCACGGGAAATATAGCGATAGTTGAAAAAAATGATATTCTCGGTAAAAAAATATTGGCTACCGGAAACGGGAGATGCAACCTTTCGAATTTAGAATGCTGTTATGAGAGTGATTTCGGTAACGAGATTCTCTCTCTTTTTGATGTTGAGAAAACTTTAGATTTTTTTAAGAAGATGGGGATAGAAACGGTTTCCGAAAAATCCAGACTTTATCCTATGTCACTGGAGGCAAAGTCGATAAGAGAGATACTTGAAGAGAAAGCTCTTGCAAAATCGGAGATTATAAGGGGAGCAGTTAAAGAATTGGAACAACTTGATACGGGGTTTAAGCTGATTATAGAAACCGGAAGTAAAAATTCGGATAAAAACAGAAAAGGAAATAATATTAACAGATTAGATAAAAAAACAAAAGACTATGAGCAACTCAATAACTCTGATAAAAATATAAGAGAATCAGGCAGCAATATTACGAGCGTATACTCTAAGGCTGTGATATTTGCAACGGGTGGAAAGGCGGGACCTCAATATGGACTTACGGGAGAGGGCTTTCGTATTTTAAAAAATTTGGGACACACAATAAAAAAACCGATTCCGGCACTTGTGCCTTTAGTATCAAAAAGTCCGTTTTTGAGAGATATAGCAGGTGTAAGGGTGAACGGCAGAATAAGTCTTATTAAGAATGATGTTGAAATAGCAACTGAAAAAGGACAAATTCAGTTTAATAATGACAGCATTTCAGGCATTTGTACTTTTGATTTGAGCAGGCATGTGAGAGATATTAAGGAGAACCGATACAGAGTAAGAATGGATTTCTTGGATTTTCCGAGTTTTAATGAAAAAGAAAATGTAAAAAAGTTTTTGCATAAAAGGGCGAATAATGTTATATTCGACAAAAATTTTCTACGAGGTATTTTACCGGAAAAATTAGGACAGGCTTTGATTTGCACGGCATTAAAAAATATATACGGCATTGAGTACAACGGTTTTGACGGGGCCGAAAATATCGAAAATCAGGTTGATAAAAAGGCGGTTATTGAAGAGCTGGCAAGGATTGTTAAAAGTTTTGAAATTGAGATTTCAGGAACTAAAGGTTGGAGAGATGCACAGGTTACGGATGGTGGTATTTGTGAGGAAGAAATAGATAGGAATACTTTGGAATCTAAACTTGTTAAAGGACTTTTTTTAGCGGGAGAAGTTATAGATATTACAGGAAGATGCGGAGGATATAACCTTCAATGGGCATTTTCAAGCGGGGCTTTAGCGGGAGAGAGTGCGGGTAGATATGCTGAGAATAAATGATATAAAGATAGGGATTGCGGATAAAGTTAATACCGTTGAAACGGTATTGGCAAAAAAACTGAATATAAAAGAAGATGATATTGCAGAAATAAATATAGTAAAAGAATCTTTGGATGTAAGGAGGAAATCAAACATAAATCGAGTCTATACATTGGATTTCAGATTGAAGTCGTGGAGGAGCGGGACTGTTTCGGAGAAGGTTCCATCGTCAGGTAAAGATATTTTAAATAACAAGAAGACTGTAGGATGTTTAGATGAGGAAAAACGTTTTGCCCAAAAGTACGGATTAAAAATCGTAGAATCCGAAATGGAACCGTTTTATGAAAAAATTAAAAAGGATGTAAGCTCTGACATAGTGAGCTTAGATGTTGACACATCGGATAGAAATAAAAATCGGGAAAACCGCGAACAGGCAAAATTCTATACTTTAAATTTAGATAAAAAAGGCGAAACGCTTTTTGGAAATGAAAACATGAGACCTGTTGTAGCAGGATTCGGCCCGGCGGGAATGTTTGCCGGATTGACGCTTGCGAAAGCGGGGTTTAACCCGATAATTATAGAACGCGGCGGACAAATACATGAGCGTAAAGAAAAAATCAAAAAGCTTTGGGAGAACGGAATTTTAGATGAAGAGTGTAATGTTCAATTCGGAGAAGGAGGGGCAGGGACTTTTTCGGACGGCAAGCTTACGACGGGGATTAAAGACAGAAGAATAAGGACCGTTATAAAAACAATATCTGAGTACGGTGGCGGAGAGGAACTTTTGTATAAACAAAGACCGCATGTAGGGACGGATAAGCTTGAGACGGTAGTTGTCAACATAAGAAAAGAGATAGAAAAACTCGGCGGTGAAATTTTGTTTAATACAAAACTGGTCAATATCATTTCATCGGATTCAAGAATATCTGAAATAACTGTAGAAAAGAACGGAATTGAGAAAAGTATAAAGTGCAGAGCAGTTATTCTTGCGATAGGTCATAGTGCGAGAGATACCTTTAAAATGCTTTATGAAAAAGATATAAAAATAGAAAAAAAGCCGTTTTCAATGGGTGTCAGAATAGAGCATAAACAGGATATGATAGATCGTTCTCAATATGGAGACGATTTTGAAAACATATACGGAATGACTTTTGAAGAAGCGGGGATGCCGGCAGCTGAATATAAGCTCAGCTATCGCTGTAAAAACGGCAGAGGAGTGTATACTTTTTGCATGTGTCCCGGAGGGTTTGTAATTGCATCTTCTTCAAGTTCCGGAAGGATCGTTACTAACGGGATGAGCTTTAGCGATAGAGACGGAAACAATGCAAACAGTGCCGTTCTGGCTGAAATCAGGCCTGAAGATATGATAGGAGACAGTCCTTTAGCAGGTATAGAGCTTCAGGAACACTATGAAAAACTTGCATTTGAGCTTGGAGGATCAAATTATTTTGCTCCGGCAACGAGAGTTGGAGATTTTTTAAAACTGTCATCTGATAAAAATAACAGTAATAAAAAATTTAGTAATGGGAAACATGTTAATGAAAATAATGTTGTACAGCCCACATACAGACCGGGAGTTTCATGGAGAGATATAACGGAATGTCTGCCCGATTTTGTGGTTGATTCGATAAGGGAAGCGCTACCGGAAATGGGAAAGAAAATAAGAGGCTTTGATGACCCGGAGGCTATATTGACAGCCATAGAATCACGAAGTTCTTCACCTGTCAGAATTGTGAGAGGTGATGATTATCAAAGTTCTTTGAACGGTCTTTATCCTTGTGGAGAAGGAGCCGGCTATGCCGGCGGAATAACATCGGCGGCGGTGGACGGTATAAAAGTTGCTGAAAGCATTATATTAAATCTTGTTACCCATGAATAAATATTATGTCATATGAATAAAAGTTATGACTTTTTATAACCTGTGATAAGGCTGTGTCCTGTCATTTCTGCCGGTTTTTTTATTTTCATTATGTCGAGCAGAGTGGGAGCTATGTCAGCTAAAATTCCACCGGAAGATAATGTGATATCGGAAGTTGTATCATTATGAACATATATTAAAGGTACGGGACTGAGTGAATGACTTGTGACAATATTGTCATAGTCATCAAGCATGTAGTCTGAATTCCCGTGATCAGCGGTTATCAAAAGGTGACCGTTTGAATTTAATATCTTATCGGATATTTTTCCGATACAAGTGTCAAGATATTCAAGCGCACTTATCGTGGCATCCATATTTCCCGTGTGACCCACCATATCAGGATTTGCGAAGTTCAAAATAAACAGTGAATATTTGTTTTTATCGAGTTCTTCGAGGACGCGTTCGCATACTGAAGGCGCACTCATTTCAGGTTGTAAATCATATGTTGCAACTTTAGGAGAAGGAATCAGGATTCTGTCTTCAAATTTATTAGGTTTTTCAACACCTCCGTTAAAGAAAAACGTGACATGAGCATATTTTTCAGTTTCGGCAATTCTAAGTTGTTTTAACCCGAGAGACGATATATATTCTCCCAAAGTATTTTCAAGGTGCTCCGGAGGATATGCAAGTGAAACGTCAGGCATAGTTTCATCGTATTGTGTCATACATGTATAATGCAGATTTTCAGGGGGATTTTCTATTTTGAATCCCACATGTTTCGGATCCACAAACGCTCTTGTTATTTCTCTCGCTCTGTCGGGCCTGAAATTAAACATGATTATCGCATCGTTGTCTGAAACTGCCCCGTCTCTATTTATTACAGTGGGAACGATAAATTCATCGGTTTCATTTTGTTCATAGGATTTCAGTAAAGCTTCTTCGGCTGATACTGCTGTTTTTCCTATTCCTTTTGCAAGTGCATTATATGCAAGTTCGACACGTTCCCATCTCTTATCCCTGTCCATAGCATAATATCTGCCCGACACAGTGCATATTTCTCCGAAGTTTTCTTCGGATATAAATTTTTCGAGCTGTTTTATATAGTTTATACCCGATTTTGGAGAGACATCCCGTCCGTCGGTGAAACAATGTATATATACTTGATTGACGTTTTTTTCTTTCGCCATTTTTATTAATGCAAAAAGATGGTTTATATGGCTGTGAACACCGCCGTCAGACAGCAATCCCCATATATGAAGTTTTGAATTGTTTGATACGGCATGATCCATAGCCGAAATAAGTGCATGATTCTTAAAAAAATCACCGCTTTCTATTGCTCTCGAAATTCTTGATAATTCCTGGTATACGACTCTGCCGGCGCCTATGTTGAGATGGCCTACTTCCGAGTTTCCCATCTGCCCTGAGGGAAGACCCACAGCTTCGCCGGAAGCCTCAAGAGTAGTATGTGGACAGTGTTTCCACAGGTTCATATAATTAGGCATTTTTGAGTGTAAAACGGCATTTCCGTGCAGCTCTTTTCTAAAGCCGAATCCGTCCAAGATCATCAACATGACAGGTCCGATTTTTTTATTCATACACATATCATTATCATTTTTTCTATTCATATCTGTATCCTTGCATAATAAACTCATATGGGAGTTCTTAACAGTTTCCTTTCTTTAAGTTTTTAATGCCGATATGTAGCAATATGGACATTAATATTTTAATAAAAATATATTGTGAATTCTTATAATTATTATATTTATCATTATATCAAAATTTGTTTTTTTAGCCTATGGTTATTTGTAGAAATTTGTTATAATATAACTCAAGTATATATTTTGAATTTACATATTCGGAACGATGGAGGTGGATCGTTATATGGGAAAGAAAACCTTCCTGAAAGGTGCTGCGATATTGGGGATCGCGGGGTTGATAACACAAATATTGGGAGCGGTATTCAGAATTCCGCTTGGAAATATAGTAGGAGATGAAGGAATGGGGTATTATCAGACTGTTTATCCCATATATATTTTTTTGCTCGTATTTTCTACGAACGGAGCACCCGCAGCTATTTCAAAGATGACATCGGAAAAAATAGCACAGGAGGATTATAGCGGAGCGAGAAGAATATTTAAACTTTCTTTTATAGTAATGTTTGTCATAGGGGTTATAGCATATCTGATTTTCACTTTAGGGGCTAAGCCGATAGTGTACATGTTAAGCGGACAATACGGAGCATATTACGCTATGCTTGCTATTGCACCCGCTTTGGTTTTAGTACCGTTGATGTCGGTTTTCAGGGGATATTTTCAGGGTATGCAGGATATGGCGCCGACAGCGGTATCACAGCTTACGGAACAGACGGTCAGAGTTGCTTTAGGTCTGACTCTCGCAATAGTTTTTTTGAAAAAAGGTATAAACTTTGCTGCGGCGGGAGCAACACTCGGGACCAGCATAGGGCCCGTTGCGGGACTTTTGATTCTGGTGTTTATATATAAAAAGAGAAAAAATATGTTGTTGGAGCTTGAAGAAAAAGAAAAGAATTTCCAAAAGGAACCTGCAAAAAATATTTTCAAAACATTGATATATATAGCAGTGCCTATAACTATAGGGGTTTCGATACTTCCGATAATGAACATCGCCGACGTGACAATCGTTATGCAGCGCATGCAGGATGCAGGGTTTTCTACTATGGAGGCTAATGCTCTTTACGGACAGCTTACAGGGTTGGCAGGTCCGATAATCAACATTCCTATGGCATTGGGATTAAGTATAGCACTTTCAATGGTTCCTGCCATAGCGTCGGCACATATGACAAAAGATGTTGAATTTCTTAAGGAAAATACAAAATTGGGGCTTAGAACCGCAATGATTGTGGGCGTACCGTGCGCATTGGGTCTTATGGCGATCTCAAGACCCGTAATGCAGCTTCTTTATCCGTTGCAAAGGGAAAGTGCTGTTAATGCCGCACCTTGTCTTTTTATACTTTCCATAGGAATAATTTTTCTTTCCGTGGCACAGGCTATGGCGGGAGTTTTACAAGGGATAAGCAAACCGTCAAGAGCAGTTATGGCATTGGGAATAGGGTTTGTTGTAAAATGTATGGCAACATACATACTTGTAGGATTTCCGGAGCTGAACGTTAAGGGAGCGGCTATAGGAACCGCTTTAGGCTATGCTGCGTGCGGAATTTGTAATTATTATTTTGTAAAAAAATATACTGAAACAAAATTTGATATACAACTTGCGGTTATAAAACCTATGATCTCAGGAACAGTCATGTTTGTCTCAGTTTTTATTTCGGAAAAACTTTTAGAATATATAGTCGGAATTTCAATAGCAACCGTTATCTCAATAGCTATAGGGGCGATTGTATTTTTCGTTATGATTATAAAGACAAAAGCTGTAACGGTCGATGAACTGAGGAATTTACCCAAAGGAGAAAAGCTTGTAAAAGTTATGTATAAGATAAAACTGGTTAAGGAATAGGTGTTTTATGAATTGGACCGATGAACAAAGCAGAGCTGTTACATTTAGAGGGAATAATGTACTCGTTTCGGCAGGAGCGGGAGCGGGAAAGACGGCCGTTCTCGTCGAAAGGATAAAAAAACAGGTTATCGATGAGAGAGTAAGTATAACAAAAATATTGGTTGTAACATTTACAAACGCCGCAGCGCTTGAGATGAAGGAAAAAGTGAGAAGTGCAGTGCTGAAAGAGCTTGAGGCGACGGAAAGCGGTAATAGAAGTGAAAGAACATATCTGTCGGAGCAACTCAGAAATTTCGGAAGTGCTTATATCTCAACATTTCACAGCTTTGCCCTGGGGATAATAAGAAAATATTATTATATTTGCGGTTTGTCACCTAATTTTAAAGTGGCGGAGCAGGAAGTTACAGAGCTTCTGAAACAAGAAGCTCTTGATAATATTTTTGAGACAGAATTCGGTAACAAGAGAAAAGATTTTTATTCATTTAATGGAAAATACAGCTCGAGCAGGAACAACTACGGAGCAAGAGAGTTGATAAAAAGCACGTATGAGTTTATACAGAGTTTACCGGATCCCCAAAAATGGATCAATGAAAAAATAAGATGTGGCGATATGATTGTCGTATCGGACATGATTGTAGAATTGATCATACGGAAACTGGCAGTAGCCGAACATTATGTATCAAGAATTATGGCACTTCTTGATGAGAGTGCTACGCCCGGAACCTTTGGGAACTATCTTGCTTTACACGATGAAATATCAAAATTAAAGCAGGATATTTCATCTTCCGCTTTTAAGCTTGGGAAAGAGAATTATGATGTTATAGGGAAAAGACTTAGCGAGTTGAATTTTTCTTATATGATAAAGAGAAATGAGAATGATTTCATTGATATGGTAAAAGAAGATATCAAACTTTTTAATGAGACGGCTAAGGAGCAGATCGCAAGGGTAGTAAACGACTATTTTGTATATTCATATGATGAATATCAGAAAACGATAGAAATAAATAAAGAAGATGCAAAGACACTTAAACGGTTGGTATTTGAATTTGATGAAGAGTTTACAAAGCTTAAAAGAAATGAAAATATAATTGATTTTTCAGATATAGAACATATTGCACTGAAAATTTTGGCAGATGAAGAAATTTCCGAAGACTACAGAAATCAATTTGAATATATATATATTGATGAATATCAAGACAGCAATTTGGTGCAGGAAGAGATCATAAACAGGATAAAAAAAGAAGATAATTTGTTTATGGTTGGAGATGTAAAACAGAGTATATATAAATTCAGGCTTGCAGAGCCGGAAATCTTTGTGAAAAAAATGCATGGATACAAAAATGATGAGAGTTTCGGACATCTTATAAATTTAAGCACGAATTTCAGGAGCCAAAGCCCTATTTTAAAATCTGTAAACTATATGTTTTCCAAGATAATGAATTCGCCGCAAAGCGGAGTAAGATATGGAGAAGAAGAAAAACTTACATCAGGTTTACGAAATGATCAGTATGAAGAAATGCCGGTGGAGCTTTATCAGATTCAAACTTCGGAAATTTCGGACACACGGACATATAGTGTGGCGGATGAAGAGATAAAGGAACTGAAAACGGTCGAAATAGATGCGAGGCTTACCGCGAAAGTTATAAAGGAAAACATAGGAAGGGAGTACTATAACAGTAAAGAAAACCGGATTAAGAGAATGCGTGCCGGTGATATAGTTGTTTTGCTCAGGTCGGTCTCAAACAGAGCATCCGTCTATCAGGAAGCACTTGAGAATTTAGGCATTTTTTCATTTATTGATGAGAGTGAGGGATATTTTAACACTATTGAGATACAGATATTTGTAAATCTATTAAAAGTTATCGATAACAGGAATCAGGATATAGCACTTATAAGTGTGTTAAGGTCTCCGATTTTTTCGTTCAGTATCGATGAACTGGCAAAGATGAGAATTTTTCAAAAAAAAGGAAGCTATTTTGATTCACTTTGCAATTACAAAGAAACCGGTCCTGACAGAATGCTTAGAAATAAAGTCAGAGATGTTTTTTTCAGAATAGATGAATGGAAAAAAGATGCACTGTTTATGACACTTGAGAGTTTTATATGGAAACTGTATGATGATACGGGATATTATAATTACGTTTCAGCGTTACCTATGGGGGAAAGGCGTAAAAAAAATTTAGATTTACTTGCAGTGAGAGGAAGAAATTTTCAACAAGTCGCAATATCAGGAATATATGGGTTTTTATCATATATTGATATGCTGTCAAAGAAAAAAATAAACATTCAGCAGGCTGCTGCAGTCAGAGAAGATGATGATGTTGTAAGGATAATGACCGTTCATAAGAGTAAAGGGTTGGAATTTCCGATGGTGGTTGCGGCAGGACTCGGCATAAGGCTGGGGGGAAAGATAAATACAGATTCATATGCCTATCATAATGAACTCGGAGTGGGACTTAAACCGACGGATCCTATAAGTAAAGCTATGCCGGATAACTTGATGTACAAGATTATCAATTATAAAAACAGTATGGAAGCTTTGGCGGAGGAACAGCGTGTGCTTTACGTAGCGCTTACTCGTGCGAGGGATAAACTTGTTATGGTAGGTGCGGATAAAAAAATACATGCAAGAGGGCAGATTTCTTCTGATTTCTCTGTTGAGACGGAAATCGGAAATTCTTATCTCTCATGGATTGCACCGCTTATGGCGGATAATCCGTACGGACGGATAAAATATGTTGAACCGGCGGAGTTGATCGGAAATGAAAGTTTTACTTCCGAAAAAAATTATCGCAGTTCAGCAGATATCTTTGAATCTTTAAAGAATAATGCGTTGAAATATAGCGGAGATGATTTTGAAGAAGTTGAAAAAAAATTATCGTTTGCCTATAAGACTCGGGAACAGGACGTAAAGAGCAGATATTCGGTAAGTGAGCTGATAAGCACGGGAATAAAGAAAAATAACAGGCTGTCGGATATGGATAAAAAAAGTTTTGACGATATCAAGCTGCATAAGGATAATATGACAGCGGCAGAAAGGGGAATTTTGGTACATCTTATTCTTGAACTGATAAGTTTCAGAAAGATATATGAAGAAACAAGTAGAGGGAGAACTGTCATAGATGCAGTAAAAGAACAAATAGAAGAACTTATATCTCAAGGACGGCTCGACAGAGAAAAAACGGACAGTATATCATATGAACAGGTTGCCGTATTTTTTGAAACGGAAGCGGGTAAACTTATACTTAGCGGATACGAGCCTGATAATCAAATGGTTTTATATAAAGAGAGAAGTTTTGTATTTAAAAAATTTTTAGAACGGGAATCACAAGAGATAACCGTAATAGGTAAAATAGATTGCTTAGCCAATATAGCGGGCAAATGGTATATAGTTGACTATAAAACAGATACGGTAAATCTAAATATGAAAGAAGACGAGAGAAATAGATTATATGAAGAATATCGTGATCAACTGAGCTATTATAAAGAAGCTATAGAAAACAGCTTCGGAGAGCCTGTTTGTGAAGTTCATCTGATTTCACTGTCACTTGGAGAATCAATAAGAGTTTTTTAATATAACGTCCGGATATTCTTGGGTGATAGGTTTTAAAGTCTTGAGAACCAATAATAATTTTTAATTTTATATACGATCCGGAGGCTTAAATTTCTTCTACAAGATACACTCCGTTAAGGTTGCTTATAAACTCCAACGCCTGATGTCCGGTAATATTTTTAGGTGTTGTTATATGTGCGTGAAGAACGACACCGGAAGGATTGACAGGTTTTGAAGAACTTATGTGATTATCGTGTATAATTATACCGTAGTTTTTCATTGAGCTTATAACGTTTTGAATACTGTTCAAGTCTGATATTTCGATATATAAATCTAAAGAGCGTGAATTCATATATACTTTGTTTTCTATTTTTGCAAGAGGCATTATTGTTATAAACATTATGCTGCCTACAAGTATTGCAGCATAGTAAAAACCTATACCGATTGCAAGCCCGAGACATGCCGTAGCCCATAGCCCGGCTGCGGTGGTCAGACCTGTGACTCTGTGCCTGCTTGAAACTATTATTGTTCCCGCGCCTAAAAAGCCGATACCCGTTATGACCTGTGCTCCTAAGCGGGCGGTATCCGTGCTGAGCTCTAAAACTTCATACATATATTGATTGGTCATCATTACGGTCGCAGCACCTATACATACAAGTATATGCGTTCTGAAACCGGCAGGATGCCTGCTGCGACCTCGTTCAAGGCCTATTAAGCCTCCAAGCAGAAGTGCGAGCAAAGATCTTACGGTTATTGAGATATAATTTATATCATGAAGCTGTTCAATAAAATGGCTCATAATATTTACCTCCTGATACGTTATAGTTGTATTCAATTGGACGGTATCGACATATACCGCACCGGCTCCTGTTTTTTATTTAAGTATATCATAATTATATCCGATTAAACGTAACTTGTATATATTTTTGGTGTATGGTATTATCGAAAAAAGAAATCGGGAAAGGTAATCATGATATGGATGTTTTCAGGAAAATAGATATTATTAATGTGAATAGAAGTTTGGAGTTGCTTGAATATGCTGATGAATATACAAAGCTCAACTTTATATATGGCGCACTTTTACTTTCGGGAAGCTCGATAAAAAAATCCGAAGTATTGAAGATAATGAGGGGTGATATAGTTATGGGAGCATCTATAAGGGATCATGCAAAAATCGAAAATTACATGGTTGTTTTAAAACATATGAACAGACTCATCGAAATGGATTTGGAGCTTGAAACCAGATATATTATGGAGCTTTCTACGATGCTTTTCGGAATAGATAAAAATGATTTTAGGAGAAGCAATCCGACGTTCCGGGAATTTTCATATACTCCGCCACATTTCAGAGAAGTTGAAAGACTTATGAAAGATCTCGACAGATGGATTGTTTCAAATGAAGCAAATAAAGATTTTTTCAGAAAGCTTTCAGGGTTGTATTTAAAAATAATAGAAATATGTCCGCTTGATGAAAACAACCATGAACTGGCCAATATGTTGATTTGCTATGAATTCAAAAAAAGAGGTCTGCCACCTTCAGGAATTATAATGAAGATGGCAGATTATGAAAAACTTATGAAAAGATATTTTATAAGTAAAAATCAGGAGGGAGTATATCTGCATTTATATGAAATGCAGGAAAAACAGCTTGATCATATAATTGAAAGATTTGATTTGAAGAAGACTTTAATATAAGACTTTAAACGGCTATTACGGTATGGTTAACAAAAATATTTTCAATTGTATTTTTTATTATTTAATAACTAAATTCGATTTCACTGACGGCAGAAAACTGTTGCTTTGTTTTTTGATCCATTCTTCAGCCAGTTTAAGCTGATCGCTCACCGCTTTGAATCCTGTTCCTCCTTCGGAAATTTTCCTGTTTATACATGAAGATATGGAAATTTCATCATAAATATCCTCTTCAAACTGATCTGAGAAAGCCTTCAGTTCACCAATTGTAAGATCCTCTATGCTTTTGTTCTGATCAATGCAATGCAGCACGAGTTTTCCTATGATTTCGTGACATTCTCTGAAAGGTATTCCCTTTTGGGCAAGATAGTCGGCTGCATCTGTAGCATTTGTAAATCCATGCTTGCATGCATTTTCCATATTTTTTATTTTAAAATCAATGCTATTTAACATCAACGCGAAGATTTTCAAAGAATCTTTTACGGTATCCGCAGAATCAAAAACCGGCAATTTATCTTCCTGCATATCTTTGTTGTATGCGAGGGGAAGTCCTTTCATTACGGTTAGAAGATTTATAAGATTTCCTGCAAGTCTGCCGGTCTTTCCACGTATGAGTTCAGCCATATCGGGGTTTTTCTTTTGGGGCATTATACTCGATCCTGTTGCAAACGAATCGTCTATTTCTATGAAACCGAACTCCTTTGAACTCCATAGTATGAGTTCTTCCGCAAATCTTGAGAGGTGTATGCCTACAACTTCGCAGCAAAATAAAAATTCTAAGGCAAAATCTCTGTCAGAAACGGAATCCATCGCATTTTCAGTAATCGAAGCGAATCCGAGTTCTTTTTGCAGATACTTTCTGTCGGTTTCATATGAAGTTCCGGACATAGCACAAGAGCCGAGAGGCATTTCGTTCATGTTGGTATAAGCGTTCACAAAACGCTTATAGTCACGCTTGAACATTTGGAAATATGCAAGCATATAAAATGCTAAAGTAACCGGCTGTGCTCTTTGAAGGTGTGTATATCCCGGCATTACGGTTTTTTGATTTGATGAAGCTATATCTAAAATTATTTCCATCAGATTTTTTAAAAGAGAACATATTTCATGCGTTTCATCCATTATATACATCTTAAAATCAAGCGCTACCTGATCGTTTCTGCTTCTTGCCGTGTGTAGAGTTTTAGCGTCATTTCCTATACGTTCGGTCAGTATACTCTCTATGTTCATATGTATGTCTTCGTTGTCTACAGTGAATTTGATATTGTCATTTTCGATATCATGTAAAATTGAAATTAAACCGTTTTCGATGTTTTGTTGCGTTTCATCCGATATTATTCCGCATTTATTAAGCATTCTGCTGTGGACAATACTGCCTTGGATGTCATGTTTGTACAGTCGCTTGTCAAACTCGATAGAGGCATTGAAACTGTCAGCTAAGCGGTTTTCTTCTTTTGTAAATCTTCCTCCCCATAATTTCATGCTTTATTTATCCCCCTTACCCTTGGATGTTTTTTTCATCATGGCTTGAACCTTAAGCGGAAGTCCGAAAAGGTTTATAAATCCGCTCGCATCTTTATGGCTGAAAAGTTCACCCGTGGTAAAGCTTGCAAGTGACTCACTGTAAAGAGAATATGGAGATTCACAGCCGGCGGAAATTATGTTGCCCTTATATAACTTCAATTTTACTTTACCTGTAACATTTTCATTAACATTGTCAAAATATGCGGATAAACTTTCTCTGAGAGGTGTAAACCATTGTCCTGCATAGACGAGTTCCGCCAGTTTATTTGAGGCTATTTCATTAAAACTTTGCGTTTGCTTATCAAGTGTAAGATATTCAAGTTCACGATGCGCATAATACATGACAGTTCCACCGGGAGTCTCGTAAACGCCTCGGGATTTCATACCTACAACCCTGTTTTCGCATATATCGATTATGCCTATTCCGTTTTCACCCCCGATTTTATTGAGTTCATTTAAAAGTTCGACCGGACTCAGCTTTTTCCCGTTTAATTTAAAAGGGATTCCTTTTTCAAATTCGAGCTCTATATATGTAGCTTTGTCGGGAGCGGTGAAAGGAGTATTGCTCATCTGTAATATGTTGTTATATTGAGGTTCTGTTGCAGGATCTTCGAGCTCAAGTCCCTCATGTGAAAGATGCCATATATTTTTGTCTCTGCTGTAGCTGTCATTTTTTTTCATCGGTACGGGAATATTTCTTTTTTCCAAATAGGCGATTTCATCTTCGCGAGATTCCATGCCCCAAGTATCCAGACGCCACGGAGCGATTACCTTTAAATCCGGATCGAGAGCCTTTATGGACAGCTCAAAACGAAGTTGATCGTTTCCTTTGCCTGTAGCACCGTGACAGATTGCGGAAGCATTTTCTTTATGTGCTATATCGACCAGAGATTTCGCAATCAAAGGACGTGCCATAGAAGTGCCCAGGAGGTATTTACTTTCATATATGCAGTCCGCCTTTAAACACGGATATATGTAATCGGTTATAAACTCTTCGGTAAGATCCATGACATATAGTTTTGAAGCACCTGTTGCAACGGCTTTTTCTTCAAGGCCGTCGGTTTCTTTGCCTTGTCCGACATCACCGCAGACGCATATCACTTCCGCATCATAATTTTCTTTTAGCCAAGGTATTATAACGGTAGTATCAAGTCCACCGGAGTATGCAAGTACGATTTTTTCTTTTGCCATTTTTATCAGTCCTTTCATATTTAAAAT
>CAJPNN010000016.1 GCA_905372035.1 Bacillota bacterium
GGGCTCGAACCTATGACCCTCTGCTTGTAAGGCAGATGCTCTCCCAGCTGAGCTATACGCCCCCACACAATTACTCGACACATTTATTGATTATACTACCATAGCATATCATTGTCAACCTGTTTTTATGCTGTTATTACTTAATATTTTGGCTCCGAGGGTGGGGCTCGAACCCACAACCCTCCGGTTAACAGCCGGATGCTCTGCCGTTGAGCTACCTCGGAATACACAGGCTCTCTATGTGAGCCGAAAACAATGATACCATAACATAATTCTCGTGTCAACTCCGATTTTCAGGTAAAATTTCCTTTGCGTATATTTAAAACTTAATACCTTTATGTTATACTTTTAAGGTAAGAATTTTTATTCTGCCGACAAGTCTGAGGAGCGTCTTGCTTGCCGTAAACTGAGTAGCGAGGGAACCTGTGTTACAGGGTGAGAGGAAACTGTAAGTTTCGACCGACTTTATTGTATTTCAACGCTATTTGGTTTTCTTAAATAGCAAAACTGTCAATTGGAGGTAGAAGGTATGAAAAATTCAAACTTGTTAAAAATGATCACTCTGTCCATGCTCGTGGCAACAGGCGTTGTTATTTCGCCTATCCTAAGAGTTGAAGGGTTATGCCCTATGGCACATTTTATAAATATTGTGGCATCTGTACTTTTAGGTCCTTACTATTCCCTTCTCAATGCTTTTCTGATAGCCGTACTTAGAATGAGTTTAATGGGAATACCTCCTTTAGCGATTACAGGAGCTGTATTCGGAGCTTTTTTTTCAGGTGTTTTCTACAGGCTCTCAAAAGGGAGCATATGGGCTGCCGTTTTAGGTGAAATAACTGGAACCGGAATAATAGGATCAATTGTATCTTACCCCGTTATGGCTTTACTTATGGGCAGAAACGGTCTGACATGGATGTTTTATACTCCGTCATTCATACTTGCAACATTTATGGGAGGCTCTATCGCCTACATATTCTTAAACGCCCTTAAAGCTAACGGCATGCTTTATAAAATTCAATATCAATTAGGAGTTCAGAAATATGAAAAATCTAAATCTCTTTTCAAACATAATAAATGACACAAAACGAAAATCTCCTTTGATTCATGCAATTACAAACCCCATATCAATCAATGACTGTGCCAACATCACTCTGGCTGCCGGAGCAAAACCTATAATGGCGGAGCATCCTGATGAAGTAAAAGAAATCACACAAAAAAGTGATGCTCTTGCAATAAATCTCGGGAATATAACCGATATAAGGATGAAATCCATGAAAATTTCATGTCGCACCGCCGCCACAAATAAGATTCCTGTTGTTCTTGATCCTGTGGGAGCAGCTGCCTCTAAACTGAGATCAGACTTTGCAAATAATCTTATAGATAAATTCTCATTTTCGATCATAAAGGGAAATATGTCTGAAATAAAGTCCTTACTCGGTCTATCTTCACATCCTTTAGGTATAGATGTAGGAAAAGAAGATGAAATAGACAGCGAAAATATTAAAACTTCAGTAACTATAGCAAAAAAAATGTCTGCAAAGTCCGGTTCCGTCATTATGATCACCGGTAAGTATGATATAGTATCTGATAATAAAAATACATTTATAATAAAAAACGGAACGCCTATGTTGACAAAGATAACGGGTACCGGCTGCATGTCCGGTATTCTTGCAGCTTCATACCTGCCGAATACCGATCCGCTGACAGCAGCCGCTTTTGCATGTCTCTGCATGGGTATTGCAGGTGAACTTGCGGATAAAAACAGTAACGGTCCGTCATCATTTAGAACCGCTTTTTTAGATGCAATATATTTAATGGACTGTTCTAAAATAGCAAAATACGCCGATTTTAATATCTTGTAGCCCGAATCGGATCAATTTGATAAATTGTAAAATCGATATGATTATTAAGAAAGGTACGGTAAAGATTTTGAACAAAAAATTATACTTTATAACGGACAGCACCGACATTGACAATCAAACTTTTCTAAACAAAGTTGAACAGGCATGCCGTGGAGGCATAGATATTTTGCAATTAAGAGAAAAATCCGGATCTGATAAAGATATGCTTGATCTGGCTTTTAAAGTAAAAGAAATAACGGATCGATATAACATCCCCTTTATCATTGATGACAGAATAGATATTGCCAAAATAGCGGGTTGCGGTGTTCATCTCGGTCAAAACGATATACCCGTAAAATATGCACGACAGATATTAGGCAAAGATGCAGTTATAGGCGCTACTGCAAAAACTGTAGAGCAGGCGGAAAATGCACTTGAGCAGGGCGCAAACTATTTAGGTGTAGGTGCCATATACCCTACAACAACAAAGGTGATAACAATAAGAACTTCAATATCCACCCTTAATGATATATGTTCTTTATCAGATGTTCCCGTATTTGCAATAGGCGGTCTAAACAGTAGTAATATAGATATCTTGAAAGGATCGGATATTGCCGGAATATGCGTAGTGTCCGCTATAATGAAATCTGAAAATCCTCATGACGCTACAATAAAACTTAGGGAAAAAATGAACGCTGTATTTGCATAAACATCTTATATTCTTACAAATCTCTCTTTCCTATGACCTTTTCCTCATTCAGCACCGTTACGGATCCGTTGGTAATCTCGTTCAATAAATTCAAAATATCGGAATGTTTTTCCGGTTCAAATCGCACGCAAAGTGTTATGTTATCTTCAAATTTGCTCTCCGCTATTTGGAACTTTCCTTCAGTATCAAGCTGCTTCATCTTGGAATAATAAGTATACTCTATTTGAAAAGTAAGTTCTTCAAGCTCTAAAACTTCTACTGTACCCGCTTTTTCCAGACCTGATTTGGCTATATTCGTATATGCTCTTACAAGTCCTCCCGTTCCGAGCTTTATACCCCCGAAATACCTGGTTACCACCAAACACAGATTTGTAACTCCCTCTTGTTCAAGCATCCTTACGATAGGAACTCCCGCCGTTCCCTGCGGCTCTCCGTCATCGCTCGCCCAAACTTCCTGTTGTTTATCTCCGAGTATAAAAGCCGGAACATTATGCGTAGCATCTTTATGTATTTTCTTTATTTCTTTAAAAAATTCTTCCGCTTCACTCCTGCATTCTACAGGTTTTAAATTAACTATGAACTTGGATTTCTCTACAACAGATTCCGCCATACCGGCATTCTTAACCGTCTTGTAAAGTATAGCCATTACATCACCCCGTAAATAAAACAACGGCAGCTGTCGCTGCCGTAAAACCATATTCAAACACTAAAACTTTTCCATTTCTTCAATAAACTTATCATTTAAGATCCTTATATGTGTTCCTTTCATTCCGAGCGACCTTGATTCGATTACTCCCGCACTTTCCAGTTTTCTAAGCGCATTGACTATAACAGATCTCGTAATACCCGACCTGTCCGCAATCTTACTTGCAACCAGAAGACCTTCCATACCTTTAAGCTCTGTAAATATCTGCTGCACCGCTTCTATTTCAGAAAACGATAAAGTGCTTATCGCCATCTGAACGATCGCTCTCTTTCTGGCATCTTCTTCAAGCTCTATAGATTTTCTTCTCTGTATCTCAAGACCTACAACGGTTGCACCGTATTCTCCCAACACCAGGTCCTCATCCGTAAACTCCGGATTATACCTTGTCAGAATCAAAGTTCCGAGTCTATGTCCCCCGCTTATTATAGGAATTATCGTATGCAACTTATCATATGTATCGTAGTCATACTTGAATATCTCAAGTGCCTCTTCAGCCCTTAAATTGGCTTCAGTTTCAACAACCCTTAAAAGTGCATCGTTATATTCATTAGGGAATTTTTCTATACCCGTCTCAGGGTCCGTTATCGTCGGACTGTCCGATTTTATCTTGTAATGAACACCTATAACTTTTCCTCTCTTATTTGTAATATATACATTCGCATCCATAAGATCGCTCAATATACCGCAAAAGTCATTAAAAGAGAAGACTCCGGATCCGCTTTCCTGAAGCATCCAGTTCAATTTTCTCACTTTTGTTAATATGTCTTTTCCCATTTTTTCCTCCCGAAATCTATTAAAACATAGTTTAAATCCAATCTACATATCATATTATATACTAAAGAAAATCAAAAGCAATATATTTTTTGATATTTCAAACAATTTTCTTTCTCCCTTATAATATATATTTATCAAGATCTTTATGCCTAATAGTTTCGGCAAACTTCTCCTTTACATACTCACAATCTATAACTATTTCATTTCTATCGGAATCCGGAAGCTCAAAGGATACGTCTTCAAGTAACTTCTCCATTATTGTATGCAGACGCCTTGCTCCTATATTTTCCTGCTGTTCATTTTGGAGAAATGCCATTTTGGATATCTCCCTTGCCGCATCGTCTGTAAAATTAACCTTTGTTCCTTCAGTTTCCAAAAGCATCCTGTGTTGCTTCAAAAGTGCATTCTCAGGTACTGTAAGTACCATATAAAAGGCTTCCTCGTCCAAATTTTCAAGCTCCACCCTGATCGGAAATCTTCCTTGAAGTTCCGGGATCAAGTCGGTAGGTTTCGCAACATGAAAAGCCCCCGCACCTATGAAGAGAATATGATCCGTTTTTACCGGGCCGTACTTCGTATTTACAACACTTCCTTCAACTATGGGTAAAATATCCCTCTGTACACCTTCTCTTGAAACGTCCGCACCCATTTTATAAGACGAACTCGATGCAATTTTGTCTATTTCATCTATAAATATGATCCCGTTTTGCTCGGCATTCTCAAGAGCTTCTCCCGTCACCTGATCCATATCTATAAGGTTTTGTGCTTCCTGTTCTCTCAAAATTTTCTTTGCTTCTCTAACAGTTACCTTTTTCTTCTTTTTCTTGTCCGGCACCATATCTCCGAATATATTTCCGAGACTTATACTGACAGGTTCACCGCCCATATCTATTGTTCCGCTTTTATTCGCATCCAAGATCTCTATTTCCACAAAATGATCTTCAAGCAATCCTTCATGAAGCTGTTGTCTGACCTGTTCTCTTGCGAGCACAACATCTTCTTTTTCATCTTTATTATCATCGCTTTGCTCCTGATTATTCTGCTTTAATTGTGACGACAACTGTCCGTTCATGATAAATTCAAAAGGATTGAAATTATTGGTCGCATCGGATGCCTTTTTTTTACTTTTCCCAGGAATTATGGCTTCCAAAATTTTTTCTTCCGCTATCTTTTCGGCAATGGAATATTTATCTTCAAGCTTTTTCTGCTTTGTAAGTCTGATCGAAGTTTCAACAAGGTCTCTGATCATAGAATCCACATCTCTTCCCACATAACCCACTTCTGTAAATTTGGTGGCTTCGACCTTTATAAACGGCGCATCCATAAGCTTCGCCAACCTTCTCGCAATTTCGGTCTTTCCGACACCGGTCGGTCCCATCATAAGTATATTCTTAGGAGATATCTCATCTCTCATCTCTTCAGACAACCTGCTCCTTCTATATCTGTTTCTCAGTGCTACCGCTACCGATTTCTTCGCTTTGTCCTGCCCTATTATATATTTATCAAGTTCCGCTACTATCTCTTTAGGTGTCATTTCATTAAACTTAGTCATGTCCTAACCCCCTCCTATAATTTCTCGATAGAAATATTGTCATTAGTGTAAACGCAAATGGACGCTGCAACTCTCAATGCTTCTTTAACTATTTCTTCCGCATTCATATCCGTGTGATTGTAAAGTGCATTTGCTGCTGCATACGCATAATTTCCGCCCGATCCTATTGCTATAAAATCCTGATCCGGAACTATAACCTCTCCGTTACCTGATATAACAAGTAAATCTTCCCGGTCGGCTACAAGCATAAGCGCCTCTAAATTCCTCATACCCCGATCGCTCCTCCACATCTGAGCAAGAGCAACAGCTGCACGTTTCAGATTCCCCCCATGCTCTTCCAATTTCGCTTCAAACTTTTCTGTAAGAGTAAAAGCGTCCGAAACGGAACCTGCGAATCCTGTAATAACTGTATCTTTATAAATTTTTCTGACTTTTTTTGCCGAATTTTTCATTATAGCGGTTTGTCCCATCGTAACTTGTCCGTCACCGCCTATACAAATGTCGTCAGAACCTCTTCTTACCGCTACTATGGTTGTTGCATGAAACTCCATTATATCTCCCCCTACTCTTTATAACCGCATTCACTGTTTGAGCAAACATATTTATTTTGTTTGCTTTTGGACTCCAGCAGTATGCTTCCGCATTCAGGACATTTTTTGTCAACGGGTTTATTCCAAAATACCTGATTGCATTTAGGGTATCCGCTGCATCCATAAAACATCTTTCCTCTCTTACTTTTTTTAACCACAATATCACCGCCGCAAACAGGGCATTTAACTCCAATTTTTTTAACGATAGGTTTTGTGTTCTTGCATTCGGGATATCCGCTGCAAGCGATAAAATCTCCGAACCTTCCGGTTTTTATAATCATAGGCTTTCCGCAAAGCTCACAATCTTCACCCGCCGGAACATCTTCCAATTTTACTTTCTCGATTTCACTATCTGCTATTTTAAGCTCTTTACTTAACGGCTCGTAAAACTTGGCTACCACTTCGTGCCAATCCAAATTTTTAAGCTCTATATCATCAAGCTTGCCCTCCATCTCCGCAGTAAATCCTACATCGACTATCTCTTTGAAATATTTTTCCATGAGTTCCGTAACGATAAATCCGAGCTCCGTCGGTATAAGTGTTTTTTTCTCCCTGGTTACATACTTACGATCTAAAAGGGTTGCTATTATAGGTGCATATGTGCTCGGTCTTCCTATACTTTTTTCTTCCAAATCCTTTACCAGACTGGCTTCGGAAAATCTCGACGGCGGCTGTGTAAAGCTCTGTTCCGACTTGATTTCTTTTAATGATAAATTCATCCCTTCATCCATATCGGGGAGAATTTTATTAATGTCCTCTTCGGATACATTGTTGTATATTTTTGTATAGCCGTCGAATACCATCTTTGTACCGTTTGCTTTCAATGTATAATCGGAATTTTTTATTGTGACTGCAACTCCGTCATAAACAGCGGCAGCCATTCTCGATGCGACAAACCTCGACCATATGAGCTTATACAAATTATACTGATCTTTTGTAAGAGAATCCTTTATTTTATCAGGCTCCAAATCCACATAACTCGGTCTTATCGCCTCGTGTGCATCCTGAACCTCTTTCTTCTTGTTGTTGAAAATATGGTTACCCAAATAGTTCTTGCCGAAACGTTCCGAAACATATTGCTTTGCGGCGGTATCGGCATCTCGAGAGATTCTGACCGAATCCGTCCTTATATATGTAACAAGGCCGATGGTACCTTTCCCTTTAACTTCAACACCTTCATATAGTTGTTGTGCAACCATCATAGTTCTTTTGGTGTAAAACCCCAGTTTTGTTGACGCTTCCTGCTGCATGCTGCTGGTAGTAAACGGAGGTGCAGGCTTTTTGCTTCTCTGTTTCTTTTCTATTTTTTCTACAAGAAAATTTCCTGCCTTTAAGGATTGTACAACCTTATCTGCTTCTTCCGCATTTCCCGGAACAAATTTCTTTCCTTTATATCCGTAAAGCTTTGCAGAAAAAGTATTGCTTTTAACTGATTTCTCTCCGGTAAAAAGCAACACATTTATATTCCAAAACTCTTTAGGTACAAATTTTTGTATGTCTTTTTCTCTATCACAAATTATTTTTAATGCTGCCGACTGAACTCTTCCCGCACTCAACCCTCTTCTGATTTTTCTCCACAATAACGGACTTATCTGATATCCCACCATTCTGTCGAGAACTCTTCTCGCCTGCTGTGCATCGACAAGTTCCTGATATATATTTCTCGGCTCTTTAACGGCATTTTTGATTGCATTTTTAGTTATTTCATTGAAAACTATCCTACAAGGTTCTTTGCTGTCCATTCCCAAAAGGTATGCAATGTGCCAAGATATAGCTTCACCCTCTCGATCCGGGTCGGTTGCAAGATAAATCTTATCGGCAGTCTTCGCTTCTTTTTTTAATGCTTTTATTACATCACCCTTACCTCGTATAGAAATATACTGAGGCTCAAAGTTATTCTCGATGTCTATTCCAAGTTTACTTTTGGGCAGATCACGGACATGTCCGACAGATGCTACCACTTTATACTTGCTGCCCAAAAATTTGGCAATCGTTTTAGCTTTTGAAGGGGACTCTACAATTACAAGAGATTTCCCGCTGTTTTTCATATATTTCCTCCCTGACTGTTATGCTGTACAAAGTGATTATATGAGTAATTCCCTTAATTTGCAATAAAAATTTTTCCAAATTCGTTTTCTACAAGTCCTTTCATTTCCAAAACGGTTATTATTCCGTTTACGCTCTCAGGCGTTCTGGATAGGCTTAAACATATCTGATTTACAGACATTTCACCTTTCCTTTCAATTATATTATAGACAGCTTTTTCATCCTTACCGAGCAACTTTTTCTTTTCATCTTTTTTCTCACTTCTAAAGCATGTAAATCCGAGATCTCTTAATATCTGTTCAAACACTACTACCGGAATTGCTCCGTCTCTTATGAGTTTATTGCTTCCCAAGCTCATTTTGCTGTTTATATTACCCGGTACGGCAAAAACCGTCCTGCCCTGATCCGCAGCAAATTCGGCTGTGATCAAAGAGCCGCTGGATTGCCCAGCTTCGACAACTACAACAGCTGAAGAAATCCCGCTTATTATACGATTTCTCTGTGGAAAATGAAAAGGCATATACTCTGTATTATCAGGGTATTCGGACAAAACTAGTCCTTCATTTTTTATTCTATTAAATAAATTTTCATGCACCTTAGGATAGCACCTGTCAAGACCTCCCGCCATAACTGCAATGGTATCTCCTCCGGCCTCAAGTGCTCCTAAATGCGCCATTTTATCTATACCGTATGCAAGTCCGGAAACTACCGTCACTCCGTTTTCCGCTAAAGTCTTTGCTATTTCCTTAGCTGCCCATATACCGTATGAAGTCGCTTTTCTCGCTCCCACAACGGCAACCTTGGGTTTTGACAAGATTTTTTTATTCCCTATACAGTAAAGTTTCTTCGGCGGTGCCTGTATCTCATCCAAAAACTCCGGATAATATTCGTCTCCTACTTCCAATACGAACACTTCCATATCACCACTCCCTCGTCCTGTAAGAAAACGCCTCTAATATGGATTCATCAGTAATCTCCGTGCTGCCCGCAATATCCGATATCGTTCTTGCCACTTTCAAAGCCTTATGTTGGCCTCTGTTTGAAATTTTAAGTTTTTCCGATATCTCAACAATCATTTCTATTTGTTGTTTTTGTAGATTTATATATTTATTGATCATAGCGGGGCTCATATCTCCGTTACAATTTATTTTCTCATCTTCATATTTAAATCTCAGGTTTTGGATTTTTCTCACAGTTTTTATTATTTCCAAAAATTTTTCCGACCGGTTCTCACAACTTTCATTCTTTGAAAAAAGTTCAGCACGATCGATTTTTTGCATTTCGACATATATATCAAACCTGTCCAACACAGGTCCCGAAACTTTCCTCCTATATCTTTGTATCTCATTCATCGTGCAGCTGCATTCATGTTCATCACTGCCCAAATAACCGCACGGACACGGGTTCATAGTAGCTGTAATCAATGTCCTGCAAGGAAGTCTTACAGAATATCCGCACCTTGCAATCATTATTTCTTTATCTTCCATAGGTTCTCTGAGCTGCTGTATTACCTGAGTTTTAAACTCCGGAAACTCGTTTAAAACCAGCATACCGTTATTGCATTTAACTATGCTTCCTATCTGAAGTTTTTTACCTCCGCCTAAAAAAGCACTTTCCGATATGGCGTGATGGGGTGCTTCGCTCGGTGCATCAAAAGACAGATGTTTTTCATCAATCGCCTCTCCTGAAATGCTTTTTAAAATCAATTTTTCCAATGTTTCTTCATATGTGAGCTGCGGAAGAATGCTCCTCATAGCTGATGCAATCATACTTTTGCCTGTCCCGGGACTTCCTGAAAATAAGATATGATGAAACCCCGCAACCGATATAAGCGCTGCACGTTTTGCGTGCTCCTGACCTTTTATCTCTGAAAAATCCGTAATGAAATCTTTTCTACCTGACGCCGTCACATACTTTCCGGTTATGCTGCAGATTCTCTTTTTTCCATTGATAAAATCTGCTGCATCCTGTAAACGGTCCACCGGAAACAATTCTATACCCTTTATAAAACTCGCCTCTTTAATATTTTTTTCGGGGAGCATAAACTTTTTGATTCCGATTTTATACAGGCTGTAAACCATAGCCATACATCCTATACATTCATTTACTTTACCGTCTAAAGACAGTTCTCCGAAAACAGCCATAGTCTCCAATTTTTTCATGGACACTTTTCCGTCAGCCGCCAAAATAGCCAGTGCCAACGGCAAATCGAAATGAGTTCCTTCTTTTTTCACATCACCCGGCCATAAACTCAGCGTAATTCTTCCCAAAGGAAAGTTATAATTTGAATTTGAAATAGCGGTTCGTACCCGTTCCTTGGCCTCCCTTACAGTCCGATCCGGAAGCCCGACCAAATTAAATACAGGCAGTCCCCTTGATATATCCGCTTCTATAGTAACTTTGCTCCCGTCTATTCCGTTAAGCGTCCCGGTATAAATTTTTCCCAACATCCTTTTTTCAGTATCACATAAAAGCATTTTCAATATGCCTTATATACCACTCATTCTCCTTTTTTATAAGCTCTACAACATCAAACCTGAAATTTTGATTGCAAACTTTCTTCTCACATATATAGTAACCCGCTGTTTTCCTGATCTTGAATTGTTTTCTTTTATCAACGGCTTCACACGGTAATCCCAAGCTGTTTACCGACCTGCTCTTTACCTCCGCAAACACTGTAGTTTCTCCGGATTTTGCAATTATATCTATTTCTCCGAATTTACATCTATAGTTTCTGCACAATATATGAAAGTTTTTTCTTTGCAAATAGCTGACCGCTTTTGCTTCCGCAATTTTTCCTATATCCGTTTTCATCTCCAGCCTCTCAATTTTTCAGGAATATTTTACCATTTTATTTCTTGTATGTCAATATTTGTTTTTCTATTCTTTTAAAAAATGTGAGAATTTTACCCTTGTAAATCTGTCGAAAATCAGGATTTCTTAGGAAGTGTCAATGCAAACTTGAACTCTTCATTTATTTCCCTTACTTTCTTCATGGTTCCGCCATCTCCGTGTCCGGGATATATCACTATATCGTTATCCCACTTATCTATGATGTCTACCATGGTATCCCTCATAAGCCAACCGTCACCGTCCGCAAGGTCAGTTCTCCCTATATCGTCCAAAAATAAAGTATCTCCCGTAAACACTGTTCTATTTGTTTCATTATAAATACATATTCCGCCCATCGTATGTCCGGGTGTATGGATAATCTTGAATTTTTCCGTTTCGAGCGTCAATTCCGTACCGGATTCAAGCAAAACTAAATTTTTAAATTTTATCCTTTCACTGTCCATCCTATGTATGTAAACTTTGCAATTATTTACAGACTGAATTTTAGCCACTCCTCCTATGTGGTCATAGTGATGATGTGTCAATATTATCCCTTCAAGCGACAATTTAAGCTCTGATATTCTCTTTAAAAATTTTTCTCCCTCATAGCCCGGATCGATTATAAAACACTTCCCTCCTTGATGCTCATAAACTATATATCCGTTGCTTTTAAGACTTCCGCCTATAAATCTCTCTATCTTTATCATAAACTTCACCTCCGCCATAAAATTTTAACCTATTTTTTTATAGAAAACAAATATATATTGAATTCCGAAAAAATAGTGATACAATGTTAGATGTATTACCACAGCACATTAGAATATTTGAGGTTAAACACCAATATTACTGAAAATAATATTTAAAAAATTGCTCCACGTAATATACATTATATGATTATTAAGACTTTTAGAGGAGAAGATTAAAATGAAAGTTGCTATTGTAGGTGCGGGAAAATTAGGAACCAAAATAAGTGAAGCCCTTTTAGAGGGAGACCATTCCGTCACGATCATAGACAAAAATGAAGAACTTTTATATAAACTCAGCTCTCAAATGGACGTAATGACCGTAGTTTCGAATGCAAAGCAAATAAGCACTCTTGAAGCTTTGGAAATAGATTCATATGATTATCTTCTCACTGCTACAAACTCTGATGAAAAAAATATAGTTATAGCCTCTTTCGCAAAAAAGCTCGGTTGTAAAAATGTAATTGCAAGAGTTCGTGATCCCGAGCATATGAATCAGATAGACTTTATAAAAGAAACTATGGGCATAGATTATATGGTCAACCCCGATATGTCCATAACCATGGAAATATATAAATATCTCGTTGAAAAATATACCCTGAGCAACGGAATTTTTTCGACGGGCAAAATTGCACTTACTGAATTTAACGCCGATAAGCTTCCATACATTTTGAACAAGCCCATAAAGGAAATTTATACATATATTTCGGGGATGCTAATAGTCGTTATATCACGAAACGGAAAAGTAATAATCCCCGGCGGAAACACGGTAATCCATGCGCATGACGTGCTTTACATAATAGGCGAAAAAAACCGTGTTATGGATTTCAATTCAAAAGTAAGAGATAAAAATAAACACAGTCACCTCAGAAATGTAATGATTATAGGTGGTGGAAAGACCGGCCTCTATCTTGCACAAAAATTATCAGAATACGGTGTCGCCGCAAAGGTGATAGAAAAAAACAAAGAGCGCTGTGAATACCTGTCTCAAATGCTTGATGATGTCCTCATAATACACGGAGACGCCACAGATTCAAATTTATTGGATGAAGAAAATATAGACGAGATGGATGCATTCGTAACCTGCACGGGGTTTGATGAAGAAAATCTGCTGCTTGCTCTTATGGCAAAACAAAAATCTGTAGATGATGTCATCGCAAAAATTTCACGTGCGAGTTATGCCACTTTGATAGAAAGTATGGGTATAGATGTCGCTTTAAATCCTTTGGAGATGACTTCAAGTCATATATTGAGATACATCCAAGGATCCAAGCGTGTCGTTTCATCGCAGCTGATACAGGGACAGGCGGAAATCGTCGAAATAGTTGCGGAAAAAAATATGGAATTTATAAATACACCTATGTCCAAACTGAAACCGCCTCCCGGCATAATATTCGGTGCGGTAAACAGAGGTCTTGATGTTATAATCCCGTCGGGAAGCACTGAAATACACCCGGGTGACAGAGTAATAATAGTTTGTCTTCTTTCAAATATTCCCGACCTTGAACATATGCTTCGTTCAGGTAAAAGAAGTTTTTTTAAGTAGGTAATTTTTATGTTTGATTTTAAATTCAAATTAAGTCTTAATTTCAGAGCTATCGTCAAAATCACGGGTGGCATTGCAATGGTCTTTTCCCTTGCGATGTTGCCCTCTCTTGTTGTTGCTGTATATTACGGAGAATATATATGCACAAAAGTTTTTATAAGCACTATTATAATAACCGGATTAACAGGCTTCTTTATAAGAAAAATCATTCCGTCAAGCAAAAAAGCTTTAAGGCTCAGAGAAAGTTTCATGGTTGTAGCCATGTTCTGGCTTATAGCATCGGTGATCGGAATGATGCCGTACATATTTTCAGGTGCAATCCCCGACATATTTTCAGCATTCTTTGAAACTGTATCAGGGCTTACGACTACCGGATCCACTATACTGACAGATGTGGAAAAGCTTCCGAAATCAATACTTTTTTGGCGCTCGTTCACACACTGGATCGGAGGTATGGGTATACTGATCTTCGCAATCGCACTTCTTCCCACATTGGGTCTTTCCGGGCAAAATATAGCAAAAGCTGAATCTCCGGGTCCAACCCTCTCAAAAATATCTCCTAAGATGAGTGATACCGCAAGGATACTGTACGGTATATACGGCTGTCTTACATTGATTGAATTAATGCTTCTTAAGCTTGGAGGACTATCGTGGTTCGATTCCATGATACATACGTTCGGAACTGTCGGAACCGGCGGGTTTTCCTGTTATAACGACAGCATAGCGCATTTCAACAGCCTCTATGTGGAAATCGTCATAGGTGTGTTTATGATCCTTGCAGGCATAAACTTTAACCTCTATTATTTTTTTGTAAAAAGAAAATGGGAAAACATCAAAGGAAATACCGAACTTAAGGTCTACCTCGGAATAATAACCAGCTTTGTAGCCATACTTACATGTTATCTCACGATAATGGGAACCGTTTCGGGATTAAAGGAAGGTTTAAGGGTATCTTTTTTCCAAGTTGCGGCACTCATCACAACGACAGGATATTGTACCGCTGATTTTAACATTTGGCCTACATTTGCCACAATACTTTTATTCGCTTTAATTTTCAGCGGAGGATGTTCATCTTCAACATCCGGCGGAATAAAAATAGTACGCATATCTATTTGGTTTAAAATGATAAAACAAGGATTTGCAAACCGTCTCCACCCGAGAGCCGTTGTTCCTGTAAAGCTTGAAGGAAGAAACGTACCCGCCGAAACATTATCCGGAATAACCAGTTTTCTTTTGCTTTATCTTGCAACTTTTGTTATAGGAACGGTCATAATATCTCTTGAAAATTTTGATATGGTAACATGTATAAGCTCTGTAGCTACATGTCTGGGAAACGTCGGTCCGGGGTTTTCAAAAGTCGGTCCCGTAATGAATTTCAGCATCTTTTCAAATTTTTCAAAATTTGTTCTTTCCATATTGATGCTTATCGGCAGACTTGAGCTTTTTACTATCATACTCCTGTTCACACCGGCATATTGGAGAAAAAACAGATAAAAATACGTAACATAACCTGTATTTTTATCAGATCACTTCAAATTCTATCTCTCTCATCGTGACATTTGCTGATGTCAGCACCACCCGTACCTCCTGACCCAGCGAATATGTTTTGCCTGTCCGCATTCCTATAAGTGATATCTTCTTGCTTTTATATTCATAGAAATCATCTCGCAAATTCTCAAGCCTCACCATTCCCTCTATTGTATTCGGAAGCTGCACAAAAAATCCATATCCCGTCACACCGGATATTACCCCATAAAAAACTTCTCCTATATGATCCGCCATATATTCCGTCATTTTAAGCTTATTCACTTCTCTCTCCAGTTCGACAGCTTTTCTTTCCGATGCGGATGAAAGTGCAGCAGCCTCTTCTACCGATCCCGTATAGCGTTTCTTAAGTTCGGAGACGGAATAATCACAACTTATTATGTCTTTTATTATTCTATGTATCATAAGATCCGGATATCTTCTTATAGGTGATGTGAAATGACAATAATACTGTGTTCCCAGTCCGAAATGTCCCAAGCACCGAACATCATAGTATGCCTTTTTCATAGAACGCAACAACAATGTACTCACAACAGATTCATATGCCTTTCCTTTGACTTTATTTAAAAGATTGTTGATCTCTGCGGAATGTATTCCTTTATTTTGAATCTTTATATCAAGTCCCAATGTCCCGATATATTCTTTAACTTCTTTTATCTTATCCAAATCAGGCTTTTCATGCACTCTGTATATAAAAGGTTCTTCAAGCCAGTAAAAATGTTCCGCTACAGTTTCATTAGCTAGGAGCATAAATTCTTCGATAAGTTTATTTGCCACTCTTCTTTCTGAAACTTCAACAGCTGATACCTTGCCCTTCTTATCTAAAATTATATTAGGCTCGTCAAAATCGAATTCTATGCTCCCGCGCTTCTCTCTCTTTCGGAACAAAATTCCCGCAAGTTCTCCCATGAGCATCAAATCCTTTGCTATTTCAGGTTCACGCTTATGTAAAGAAGCGTTCTTCCCCTCAAGCAAATCTGAAACTTCCGTATAAACAAGCCTTGCTTTTGAATGAATAACACTGTTAAAAATCTCATGGTCGATAATATTACCTTCTCTGTCAACTTCCATATTTACGGAAAGTGCAAGTCTGTCCACGCCCGGATTAAGACTGCATATCCCGTTTGAAAGCTTTTTAGGGAGCATCGGAACTACCTGATCGATTAAATATACGCTGTTCCCCCGCTCAAGCGCTTCTTTATCCAAAGCACTTCCCTGTCTTACATAATGACTGACGTCTGCAATATGTACGCCCAAAAGATAAGTCCCTCTCTCCGTTATTTTCAAAGAAACGGCATCGTCAAAATCCTTGGAATCCGCTCCGTCTATTGTGAAAATTCTCTCGGTTCTTAAATCACGTCTCCCTTTCATATCTCTTTTCAATACTTTTGATGAAATATGTTTGGCCTCACTATCCGCAATATCGGAAAATTCCGCAGGTATTCCGGCATCCGCTATCATTGCCTTTATATCCGCACCGTGAGAATTTCGCTTAGCTATTATCTTCGTGATTTTCCCTTCCGGAGAATTTTTATCGTTCTCAGGCCACGACGTAATCTCTACAAACACTTTATCGCCATTTTTAGCATTGAGAATATTTTTTCCTTCAACAAAAATATCCTTATGTATTTTTTTGTTTTCCGGAATCACAAAACCGTATCCTTTTACTTTTTCAAAAGTTCCTACATAGCCTATCTTATCTCTTTTTATAATTTTAACGACTTTACCCTCGGATTTTCCGGAAAATCGTTTAACATCTGTTGACGAAATCCTTACCAAATCTCCGTCAAAGGCTCCTCCCAAGCTTTTTGCCGGCACAAATACATCTTTTGAATTATCCGTTTCTCCCAAAGGCGTGACAAAACCGAACCCCTTTCTTGTAACCGATAAGGTCCCCTCAATCATATCATTATTGTTTAACCTAATATTTTTATTAATCTTTTTATTTTTGTTAATATTTCTATATATACTTTCAGCCTTGGAATTTCTTTTTTTCTTCAATCTTTCACCTCATAAAAATCTCTTCACTATCCCGTTCTTCTTAAATAAGATAAAACACAGGATATGAGCCTGTGTTTTATCTTGTTTATAATACTGAATCATTATATTACTTTATATGTTACATTGCAAGAAGTCCCCCGAATTTTAAGAACAGAGGTCCGAAAGCTACAGCAACGATAGTCATAAGTTTAATAAGGATATTTATCGACGGACCGGAAGTATCTTTAAACGGATCTCCCACCGTATCTCCGACAACTGCCGCCTTATGAGGATCACTTCCTTTTCCTCCGAAGTTGCCTTCTTCGATAAATTTCTTTGCATTATCCCATGCACCGCCTGCATTTGCCATCATAATGGCAAGCAGCACGCCTGCCGAAAGCGCTCCTGCAAGCATTCCGCCGAGAGCCTCGGTCCCAAGTACAAAACCTACAGCCAGAGGCGCTACTATAGCTAAAAGTCCCGGTGCCACCATCTCTCTTAATGCTGCTTTAGTACTGATGTCAACGCAAGTTGCATAATCGGGTTTTGATGTACCTTTCATAATTCCCGCATCTTCTCTGAATTGTCTTCTAACTTCTTCGATCATATCGTTTGCAGCCTTACCTACAGAATTCATAGTCAAAGCCGAGAACAGGAACGGAAACATCGCGCCTATGAACAATCCCGCTACTACCATAGGATTCAAAAGGCTTATCGCCTTAAGCCCTACAACTTGTGAATAAGAAGCAAACAGTGCAAGAGCTGTAAGCGTTGCGGATCCTATAGCAAATCCTTTACCTATGGCTGCTGTAGTGTTCCCTACCGAGTCAAGCTTATCGGTTATCGTTCTGACACCGTCAGGAAGTTCAGCCATCTCTGCAATACCGCCGGCATTATCCGAAACCGGACCGTATGCATCCACCGCAACTGTAATTCCCGTAGTGGAAAGCATACCTACCGCTGCAAGAGCGATTCCGTAAAGTCCCGCACAACCGTTAGCAACCAAAATTCCTACTGCAACCACAATGATCGGCCAAACGGTAGAAAGCATTCCTACTGCAAAACCTCCAATAATAGTTGTTGCAGATCCTGTCTGTGACTGTTCCGCAATTTTCTTTACATGTCTGTAATCACCCGAAGTATATATTTCAGTAATTTTTCCTATCAGTACACCTACCACGAGTCCTGCAACAATAGCAACGGCAGGATTTATATTATCGAAAAATTTATAACTTAATACAAACGAACAAACTACAACTATCAGTGCACTCACATACGTACCTATGTTAAGCGCCTTGGCAGGATTAGTGTTTTCTCCGCCTCTAACCATCAAAACTCCCAAAATTGAAGCTAAAATTCCTATTCCGGATAAAACGAGCGGAAACACCGAACCTACCAACGGATCTAAATTGAAAGCACTTCCAAAAGCAGGCTTAACGGTAGGAATCATAACTGCCAAAGTGATTGCGGATATTATAGATCCCACATATGATTCGAATAGGTCTGAACCCATTCCCGCAACGTCACCTACATTATCACCTACGTTATCTGCAATAACCGCCGGATTTCTCGGATCATCTTCCGGTATACCTGCTTCTACCTTACCTACAAGGTCCGCTCCGACGTCGGCAGCTTTGGTATAAATACCTCCGCCTACACGTCCGAATAAAGCCATGGACGAAGCACCGAACCCGAAGCCTATTATAACCGATGAAGCTTTTGTGATACCTAAAATCACGCAAACTCCGCCGATTCCCAAAAGACCGAGTCCTACTACGCAAAGTCCCATCACGGCTCCGCTCCTGAATGCGACGTTGAGTGCACCTTTCATACCTTCTTCTCTTGCCGCATTGGCGGTTCTTACGTTACCTTTTGTAGCAACCCTCATTCCGAAGAATCCTGCAAGCACGGAAAAGCATGCTCCTATAACATAAAGAATTGCAGTCTCCAAGTTTATACCTATACCCAATATAACTGCCAAGACAATGATTACGATTACCATCGTCCTGTACTCTCTTCTCAAGAATGCCATTGCGCCCTCTCTTATGTAGCCCGCAATCTCTTTCATTCTGTCAGTACCCTCACTCTTCTTTCCTATCCAAGAAGCAAGAACAAAAGCAACAATTAGTGCTATTATTGCTGATACAGGTGCAAAAATAGCTAATGATTCCATAAAAATACCTCCTTAGAAAAAAACAATATAAAAATATTTATATAAACAGCACAAGTACATTGAATAAAACATAATCTGAAAAAATGACAATAATTACTTACAGATAATAATTACTTAATAATTTAAATTAAATAACAGAAAACTAAGAGGCGTTACCAACACCTCTTAAAATATACTCATGCTATTTAAAACTACTGTAAAGCTACTAAAATTAGTGATATCATAATGAAAATAGCAGCTGAAACCGCAGAAATCCTTGTCAATATCGCATCATATCCTCTACTCTTTTTCTTGCCGAAAAGCTGCTCCGCTCCACCGCTGATAGCGCCGGACAATCCTGCACTGTTGCTGGACTGTAATAATATACTTGCTATCAGGATTATGCAATCGACGGCAAGTACAATCATAAGAAACGTATTCACCTCTACACCTCCCTTTATGTATAACTTCTAAAGTTTATCATAAGACACCGTTAAAATCAACTGTTTATACGAATTTTGTAAGACTTAACATAACTTAATCAAGTCGAGTTTTCAAAGCAAAATTCAACTTTCAGACAAAATCAGGCATAACATTCGATTATGGCTGCAAAGCTGTCCGGCTTGAGACTTGCCCCACCGACAAGCGCACCGTCAATTTGCTCCATTCCGAGTATTTCTCGGGCATTTTCCAGCTTCACACTTCCCCCGTACTGAATTGTAATTTCCGAAGATATTTTATCATCATAAATTCCGGAAAGCACACTCCTTATGTGTCCGCACATTTGATTCGCCTGCTCCCTACTCGCAACTTTACCCGTTCCTATCGCCCAAATAGGTTCATATGCCACTGTTATTTTCACGGCATCTTCCTTTGCAATATCCTTAAAAGCCTTAGTAAGCTGCATATCTACCAGATCAAATTCTTTACCGGCTTCTCTTTCTTTCAAAGACTCACCTACACATAGTATAGGTAACAAGTCCTTTTCAATACATTTTTTTAACTTTAAATTTACCGTATCATCGGTTTCACCGAAATATTGTCTTCTCTCGGAATGTCCGACAATAACAAAGTCTACTCCGATTTCTTTCAACATATCTGCAGAAATTTCTCCGGTAAAAGCTCCTTCAGAATCATAATGCATATTTTGTGCGCCTATTTTGATTCCTGTACCGCTAAACTCCTTTTTTAATTCCGCAAGCTGAGTGAAAGGTGCAATTACAGCAACTTCCGCATCTGATTTTTTATATAAATTTTTAAATTCCTTCGCAAATGCTTTTGCTTCGGATGTTGTTTTATACATTTTCCAGTTTCCGGCAATAAAATGTTTTCTCATAATATCCTCATATCCTCCCGCCGTTTTTAATTTTGTCGCTTATGGTGTCACCTGATTTTTAACGAACAGAACTCTCGTTATTTATCCGCTAAAGCCGCTATCCCCGGAAGTTCCATTCCCTCAAGATATTCCAGTGATGCACCCCCGCCTGTAGATATATGCGTAATTTTATCTGCTAAATTAAACTTTGAAACCGCAGCCGCAGAATCTCCGCCTCCGATCACCGTCGTTCCCGGACAATCGGCCACAGCTTCCGCTACCGCTTTGGTTCCGGATTCAAAATTGGACATTTCAAACACTCCCATAGGCCCGTTCCAAAGAACCGTTCTGGATTTTAAGATTTCTTTCCTGAAAATTTCGACGGACTTCGGACCGATATCAAGTCCCATCATATCTTTAGGTATATTTTCAACCGAAACAGTTTCTTTCACACTGTCATTTTTAAATTCCGATGCACAAACGACATCGACCGGCAAAAGTATCCTAACATCTTTTTTTCTTGCTTTGGCTAAAATCGTTCTGCAAAGCTCCAAGCTGTCATCGTCAAGTATTGATTTTCCTATACTCATACCTTCCGCTTTTATAAAAGTATATGCCATTCCTCCACCGATTATAAGGCTGTCCACTTTGTTTATCAGATTTTCTATCACAGGTATTTTGTCCGCCACCTTGGCTCCGCCCATGATGGCAAGAAACGGTCTTTCCGGACTTTCAACAACTTCATGCAGGAACTTGACTTCTTTTTCTATAAGAAATCCTGAGACTCCTTGCAGATACTTCGCCACGCCTGCCGTCGAACAATGCGCTCTATGCGCCGTACCGAATGCGTCATTCACAAAAATATCGCCAAGCTTTGCCAGTTGCTTTGAGAATTCATCTTTATTTTTTGTTTCTTCTTCTCTGAATCTGACGTTTTCGATCAGCATCATCTCTCCCGGCTTAAGCATGGACGCTCTTTCCAAAACCTTATCATCTACAACTTCATTGGACTTGGCAAATACTATATCCTTATCAAGCAATACCGCCAGTCTCTTCGCTACAGGCATCAGTGAATATTTTTCATCCGGAGAACCTTTCGGTCTCCCTAAATGTGACATCGCAACCAAACTCCCGCCATTATCCAATATGTACCTTATAGTAGGCAATGCGGCAACTATCCTTGTATCATCCGTTATATTTCCGTTTTCATCTATCGGAACATTGAAATCAAATCTCGCCAGGATTCTCTTTCCTGTAATATTTATATCTCTTACAGTCTTTTTCATGACAAACCTCCAAAACTCTAAAAATTGAACTCGCCGACAGCGAGTTCAATCCTTATTGCAAAAGTTTTATATACCCTGCTTTATAACATAGCTCACTAAATCTGCCAGCCTGTTGGAATATCCCCATTCATTATCATACCACGAAAGAATTTTGACCATTTTGTTTTCCATCACCATCGTAGAAAGACCGTCCACTATTGATGACCTTTCATCTCCTCTGAAATCCATAGACACGAGAGGTTCCTCGGTATATCCCAATATGCCTTTCATTTCACTGTCCGCAGCAACTTTAAGCGCATTATTTATATCTTCAACAGTTGCCTCTTTTTCGATATCAAACACAACGTCAACCACTGAAACTGTAGGCGTTGGAACCCTCATTGCAAGCCCGTTAAGCTTTCCCTCAAGCTGTGGTAAAACTTTTGCCACAGCCCTTGCCGCACCTGTTGTCGTAGGTATCAGTGACAAGTTTGCGGCTCTTGCACGTCTTAAATCTTTATGAGGCAGATCCAATATCCGCTGATCGTTCGTATAAGAATGCACCGTGATCATAAGCCCTCTTTCTATGCCGAACTCTCTATCTATAATTTTAGCAACCGGAGCCAGACAATTTGTCGTACATGATGCGTTTGAAACAAAAATATGCTTTGCCGGATCATACGTTTCTTCATTTACGCCCATAACAATCACACAATCCGCATCTTTACTCATAGATGAAAGTACTACTTTTTTAGCTCCCGCCTTTATGTGCTTTAAAGCGTCTTTTCTGTCTGAAAATTTTCCGGTCGATTCAATCACCAAATCAACGCCCAACTTTTTCCACGGCAATTTTTCGGGATCGGTCTCGGAAAAAATTTCAACTCTCTTGCCGTCTATAAGCAAGGCATCCTGTAAAATCTCAACTTCTTTATCAAAACGTCCGAAACAGCTGTCATATTTTATAAGATGTGCTAATGTCACTGCATCCGTGAGGTCATTTAAAGCAACTATTTCAAAATCTCTCTCCTCATCAAATACGATCTTCAAAGTGTTTCTTCCGATCCTACCCAATCCGTTTATAGCGACTTTTTTCTTTTCCATGGCCGGTTCCTCCATCTTTCCGGTTTAAAATATCGGAATAATTCCGTGACTATGCCTTATCCACGCTGAACATATGCTTTATCAACATGAGTATTTTAGCCGAATATCCCCACTCATTGTCATAAAATGCTATCAACTTGAAAAATCTGCTGTTAAGCTGTATTCCTTCTCTCGCATCAAATATGGAAGTGTTAGGATCTCCTATAAAGTCCGATGAAACAACTTCATCATCCACATATTCAACAATATCCTTCATATAAGTTTCCGACGCTTCTTTTACTTTCCTGCAAATCTCTTCATAGCTCGTTTCTTTTTTCAACATCACGTTCAGATCTATAACGGAAACATCCGCTGTCGGAACCCTGTAGGATATTCCCGTCAACTTTCCGTTTACTGACGGAATTACAAGCCCTACGGCTTTCGCGGCTCCTGTCGAAGACGGGATTATGTTTCCGAATACGCTTCTTCCCGTTCTCCAGTCTTTTAAGGATCTTGCATCAACAACTTTCTGTTTTGCCGTAGCGGAGTGTATTGTAGACATAAGTCCCTGCTCTATTCCGAAATTGTCTTCCAAAATTTTAACCAGCGGTGCAAGGCAGTTGGTCGTGCATGAAGCGTTTGAAACCACGTCGGCTCCGTTATATTCGTTGTGGTTTACTCCCATCACGTATGTAGGGGTATCCTTATCTTTAGCCGGTGCTGAAATAACAACTTTCTTAGCACCTGCTCTTATGTGCGCCATGGATTTTTCCGTGGTAACATATGCCCCTGTAGATTCCACTATATATTCCGCTCCGCATGAAGCCCAAGGGATATCTTCCGCCTTATCACAACTGAAAACGGGAATTTTCTTTCCGTTTGCAATAATGCCGTCTTCGTACATGTCCAATGTTCCGTTAAACCTTCCGAAAATAGAATCGTATCTTAACATATAAACCATATATTCAATATCCGCATTGCGGACATTGACTCCCGCTATTTCAATTTCAGGATCTTCCATAGCTGCTCTGAACACAACCCTACCGATACGACCAAAACCACTGATTCCAATTTTAATAGACACTTTTATCCTCCTAAATCTTGATGCTTTTTTATGCATCATTTTAATATTTTTCTTAAAATATGATATCATAAATCCTCATAAATTGTCAAAAAAACCGTAAATTTAAACTCTCTAAAAAGCTCCGATGACATTGCCCATAACAGGTTAAGGCCATATCATCGGAGAAATAAGTCCTTTTTTATCTGAGATTGGGAAAACCCAGCTGTCTCAACGCTTCAAACAAAACTATATTAGCCGAATTTGCAAGATTGAACGATCTGAGTCTCGTCTCTTTGCTCATCGGAATTCTGATAGCTTTTTCCATATTTGAATTTATGAATTCTCTCGGTAAACCTTTAGTTTCTTTGCCGAACAAAAACATCGCATCTGCTTCATATTTCATATCCGTATAAATTTTTTCAGCCTTGGTTGTTGAAAGATACATCGGCATACCCTCATATTTTTCAAGAAAATCTTTCAGGCTCTTATGAATTTCCAAATCAACATATTCCCAATAATCAAGACCTGCCCTTTTAAGTGCTTTATCCTCTATTGAAAATCCGAGCGGTTCAACAAGGTGCAGCTTTGTTCCCGTAGCTGCGCAGGTCCTTGCAATATTCCCCGTATTAGGCGGTATTTCAGGCTCAACAAAAACTATATGTAAGGTCATGACTTAAACCTCTCCTTCCTTATGATTTCAACTTAGTTTATTTTATTAAAAAATATGTGCGAATAAATTTTTTCTAACCGTTTAATCGCACAATCTTAAGAAGTTACTACCTGCATATCTTTAGTATTAAGAGCTTTTATTTGTTACTTTTGGACTTTAGACAAAGTATTTGCAAATATCATGAGAAAATCTTCATTTATATTTTTTTCTTTTTTATTTTCTTTCATATTCTCATTTTTCTTATTCATAATGTTTCATATTCCTTTTTATACATTGGAATTTTAATACCATCTAAGATTATTTAATCTCACATTCTTCCAATATTGTATTTACGATTTCCCAAACTGAAAGCGATGGATTTTCCTCATAGAAACTATATCCTTTATACTTCTGAGGCTTATATCCACTTTCTTTGTTTCTCTTCATAATTATTTCAGACCTTCGGACTGCAAAAATCACATCGTTAATTGTAAGCTTCTTTAATATTCTCTTAAAATCATTTTCACGCTTATATTCTTTCAAATCCTCAAACTTTTCGTTGTAAGCCTTATTCAAATCAAATAAATATTGTTTGCGATTAGTTTTAGCTCCATTGCAATCTGTCTTATGCAAAATTATCCAAAGTTCAAAAGTAAAGTTACTATACCCCAGCTTATAATTAATGTCTTTACCAAGTTGCTCCGCTTCACTCATGCGATCTAAAGTCTCTTGAAATTGTTTTGTATGAATGGGGTCTTCACTTTCTCTATCAAAGACATGGGTTATCTCCGTCTGTTCTAAAAGGGTCATTCCTTTTACACGTGCAAGAGGGTCTTTTTGTATTTTAGAATCAAACCTAACATTATATTTTGACTCCGGAATGGCATTTATTGTCTTTTGAAGCCAGTCAAGATACCATTTTTCAGTTTCCCCTTCTACCGAAAAATAATATTTTC
>CAJPNN010000017.1 GCA_905372035.1 Bacillota bacterium
GAAAATTTTAAAATAAAAAAAGAGCAAAACGTATTGGTGGAAAAAGACCGTATAACCTATGTGGGAAACGATATTCCTAAATGTTATAAGGGTGATGAATATAACGGATCAGGAAAGCTTTTGATGAGCGGATTTTTTAATATTCATGCACACTCTCCGATGACACTTATGCGTGGATATGGGGAAAATATGAATTTGCAGGACTGGCTTGAAAAAAAAATTTTTCCTTTTGAGGCATGTCTGGATTCGGAAGCCGTATATTGGGGAACTATGCTTGCGGCTGCGGAATCTCTAAAAAACGGAATAGTTTCAACAAGCGACATGTATTATTTTTGTGAAGATATGATAAATGCGTTTTCAGATGCAAAGGTTAAAGTAAATATAGGAAGAGCTGTGACGTGTTTCGGTTCTGAAAGCATTAATGAATTAGAAAGTTTTCGTGAAGCGGAGGATGTTTACAAGAAATATAACGGGGCGGAAAACGGTAGAATAAAAGTGGATATGTCACTTCATGCGGAATATACATCTACAGAAAAGATTGTGAGAGAGCTTGCGGAAAAAACATGTGAGATGGGAACAAGAATGCATGTACATGTTTCGGAGACAAAGTTTGAGTGTGAGAAATGTAAAGAAAGGCATCAGGGAAGAACACCGATAAAATATTTTTATGACTGCGGGCTTTTCAATGCCAGGACGACAGCGGCACATTGTGTTTGGATCGAAGATGAGGATATTGAAATCCTAAAATATAATAATGTGACGGTTGCGAGCTGTCCTGTAAGCAATTTAAAACTTGCGAGCGGAGTTTGCAGAGCGTCGGATCTTATAGAAAGAGGAGTTAATGTCGGAATCGGGACGGACAGCGTTGCGAGCAACAACAGTCTGGATTACTTTGAAGAGATGAAATTTTTTGCACTGCTCGGTAAAGGTTTCATGTATGACCCTACACTTTTGACACCTAAGCAGGTTTTATATGCAGGGACGAGAGCGGGAGCACTGAGCCAGGATAGAAATGATTCGGGAATGATCCTTGCGGGAAACAAGGCCGATCTTATAGTTCTTGACATTGATTCACTAAACATGCAGCCTGAAATTTCATTAACCAATAATTTGGTTTATTCAGGTTCGGCAGGCCAGGTGGAACTGACTATGGTTGACGGTAATATACTTTATCGAAAAGGGCAATTTACGACGATTGATATTGAAAAAGTCAAATACAATGTGAACAGGATAACCGACAAAATACTTGAGAAATTATAGTTATTGGTGTATCATAGTCAAGTCGTAGTATGATAACTGCTATAAGAATCTGAAAGACGGGAGAAGGCGCGTAATGTCAAAAAAATCATTTATGCAGGGTGCTGCTGTTTTAGCCGTGGCAGGTCTGATAATCAAATTTTTAGGAGCTTGCTTCAGAATACCGCTCGCCAATTTTATCGGAGATGAAGGTATGGGATTTTATCAGACTGCATATCCGGTTTATGTATTGTTTTTAACCTTATCCACGGCAGGTATACCTACAGCTATATCAAGAATGGTGTCGGAAAGGACGGCGGTCGAAAATCATTACGGTGCGTATAGAGTTTTCAGAGTTTCATTCAGGCTTCTGTTCGGGATAGGGCTCGTATCTGCAATAATATTGTTTGCAGGGGCGGGGCTGATAGTAGATTATGTGGGAAGACCGGAAGCCGTCTATTCAATGAGAGCGATAGCACCTGCACTTCTGTTCGTTCCTATAATGGCTGCGTATAGAGGATATTTTCAAGGATTGCAGGACATGAAACCCACAGCGGCTTCGCAGGTGGTGGAACAGTTTTTTAGAGTTATATGCGGTCTCAGCCTGGCATATTTTCTTGCGCATGACAGCATAAAGATGGCGGCGGCTGGGGCATCTTTCGGTGCTACTATAGGAGCCGTTACAGGTTTGGCGGGTATCGGATATATTTTTGCCAAGAGAAAACATAAACTTAATAAAAAAATAAGGAGATCCGAAAGCATCAAAGAATTTCCTTTCGAAAAAGGCAAGGATATAATTAAAAAGATATTGATAATAGCTATACCGATAACTATAGGTGCATCCATAATGCCTATAATGAATACGATAGATTTGGCAATAGTGCAAAGAAGACTTGTTGATGCGGGATTCACCGCACATGAAGCGAACAGACTTTACGGGCAACTGACAGGGCTTGCAGGTCCTCTTATAAATTTTCCGCAGGTTTTAACACAAGCGATAGCTATGAGTCTTGTACCGGCCGTTGCGGCAGCAAGGAAAGTTAAAGATTATGATTTTTTGAGAAGCAATGTACAGTGGGGACTTAGGTCGGCTATGATTGTGGGTGCACCGTCGGCATTCGGACTTATGGCACTTTCACAGGCAATTATGCTGACACTTTATCCGGCGAGGCCGGAAGCTGCTTTGAGCGCAGCACCGTGCTTGTTTGTGATGGCTTTCGGAGTTTTATTTTTATCTACAGTGCAGACTTTGACAGGTGTTTTGCAGGGTATAGGAAGACAGATGGTGCCTGTAAGGAACTTGTTTATAGGTGCGATAGCAAAGATAATAGTTACATATATCGCTACAGGCATATCTGTAATAAACGTAAAGGGAGCGGCGGCAGGAACCGTTACTGCGTATATAATAGCATCAGTTCTTAATCTTATAGCCGTGAAAAGATATACAGGAAGCAAATTTGATCTTAAGCTGACATGGATAAAACCGATTTTTTCGGCAGTCATCATGGGAATTGCAGTGTTTTCAATACATAAGATTTTTGCAATTTTTGCGGGGAACGCCATTGCAACAATAATTGCGATTCCGGCAGGCGGAATAGTATATTTAATTATGATTCTTGTTACAGGCACAATAACTGTAGAAGAGCTTCAAAAATTCCCTAAGGGCGATAAGCTGGTATCCGTTTTAAACAGATTTTCAAGAAAGTAACAGTCCGGACTTATGGAGATATTTATGTCTCTAAAAACAGTATGAAAAACGATAATATATGAATAAATTAAAACTTTAACAGAATCAGGAGATGGGGTTTGATGGCAAGGTATGAACATTTACATAAAAAAGCCGGGAGTGCGGAAGAGGGGCTCGGCAGGCTTATAGAAATACTTAAACTCCTCAGAAGCCCCGGAGGTTGTGATTGGGACAGGGTACAAACTCATAAATCTATAAGAAATTGTTTGATTGAAGAAGCATATGAAACAGTGGAAGCTATAGATAACGAAGATTTTGAAAACCTCTGTGAAGAATTGGGAGATGTGCTTTTACAAGTGGTGTTTCACGGAAACATGGCGGAAGAAGAAGGGAAATTTTCCATACTTGATATAGAAAACGGGGTTTGTGACAAGATGATACGCAGACATCCTCACGTATTTTTTGATCAATATATAGAAAGTATTGAACAAAGTATTGACAAACTCGCTGAAAAATGGGAAAATATCAAAAGAGAAGAGCATAAAGGAGAAACGTTGACGGAAAATATTCGTAAAGTTCCGAATGCTCTTCCGGCTTTAATAAAAAGTTATAAAGTTCAGAAGAAAGCTGCGAGGGTCGGTTTCGACTGGGATTCCGTTTCAGGGGCACTTGATAAGCTGGCGGAAGAAGAACGGGAGCTTATGGGAGCCATGTATGACGGTAATAAGGAGCATATGAAAGAGGAACTGGGAGATTTGCTTTTTACGGTCGTGAATATAGCAAGGTTTTTGGATCTTGACCCGGAGGAAGCTTTGAACGGCGCTACGGAAAAATTCATCAAAAGACTCGAATACATTGAAAAATATGGAACGATGGAAGGCAAAACATTTGAGGAAATGTCACCTGAACAGATGGACAGACTGTGGAAAAGAGCCAAAGATGAGCTGTAAACTGCAATTATAGCAGTGAAAAACCATTACTAAAAGGAGGATATACTTGTGAACAAAGCAGAATTGGTAGCTAGTGTAGCGGAAAAAACAGGATTTACAAAGAAAGATGCAGAGGTAGCTGTAAACGCATTCGTTTCCAGCGTTGAGGATGCATTAGTAAAGGGAGATAAGGTTCAGCTTATAGGATTTGGAACTTTTGAAACTCGTGAGAGAAAGGCAAGACAGGGAAGAAACCCTAGGAAGCCGGGAGAAGTTATCCAGATTGCAGCATCAAAAGCGCCTGTATTTAAGGCAGGTAAAGCTTTAAAGGATTCAGTTAATAAGTAAGCAATTTTTTTTGGGGCAGCAATTTTATTTGCTGCTCTTTTTTTATTCCTCTGTAATCAAGTCGGCCGGAAATTTTTTGTTAATGCAACTTTGCAGTATGATTTTGTAAATATACATAGAAGGAAGTTATGAGAATAGATAAGTACTTAAAAAATGCAAGAATAATAAAAAGGAGAACAGTTGCAAAAGAAGCGTGTTTGCAGGAACGGATTTTTCTGAACGGAAATCCTGCAAAACCCGGCTCTGATGTTAAGGAGGGGGATGCTATAAAAGTGCTGTTCGGCACGGGAGAAATGAATATCAGAGTCCTTAAAACGTTGGAACATGTAACAAAGGACGACGCCGGGAATATGTATGAATTAATCGAATAAACAGGAGCATCTATATCATAAAAATCGAAGTTCTATTGAGTTTGTATTCCTGAAATTTTACTGATGACCTTTGTTTGAAAAAAGTAGCATGTGAAAGCGATTACAGGGAACATTATACATATTTTCAGTATTCTTATAGGGAGTATCGCTATAAGACCTTCTCGCATTAATATATAGAGCCATAAGGTATCCAGACACAGATTTATTATAAATGAAATTATGCCCGATGCGATTATGCAGCGACAGATGCCGGGTTTCTTATTATAAAACATTATACCGAATATAAGACCTGTCAGGAATGCAGTGAGTGTAAATCCGAAAAAAAACGGTCCGGACGGTAAAAGATATCCTCCGATCAAATCACCCAATGCGTAGGCTGCCCCTGCCCATAACGGTCCATATAACATAGCTGTTAATGCAGGAGGCAAAAATCCGAAGCTGATTCTTAATAAAGGTGTCTGAATGCAAAAAATCCGTGTCAGAAGAATTTCCAAAGCTATCAGAAGAGATATAATGACCAATTTCATAACATGATTGTTTTTGTTAAACATAAAAAAACTCCTTTCTCAACCATGCAGCAATAAAAAACAACTACATATGAGATAGAAGATATTTTTTCTCTTATGTAGTAGTGGATGCAGCATTATATCGCAAATCGATATGATTTTTCGTTCACAGGCAACATCCCATCCTGTGACACTTTACGCACAATGCTTACTCTACCGATATAATTATACAATTTAAAATTGTTTTATTCAAGATTCAAAAGACAAATATAGGGTATTATTACTACGAAATAAAAAATATAACTTAATGGAGAAAAACGTGTACGGCACATCGAGACGGCATTATTATAAATAAAAATATATGAGAGGTGGAAATTTTGAGAGGTGATATAAATAAAAATAAAAGGCTCAGAAAAGAAGGCGAAGAGGTAAACACAAGAAGAACAGGTTATTTGATTTCAAGGTTTGCGCCATACTTCAAACCATATAGAAAAATTTTAATAATAGATCTTATCTGTGCACTAATGACAACTTTTTGCGATCTTATACTTCCGGTTATGATAAGATACCTCACAAACAGAGCCATAAGTACTTCGGGATTGGCGCTTAAGCTGGTTTTTGAGGTGGGTGGGATTTATCTTGCCCTAAGGATCATAGATGTTTTTGCGAATTATTATATGGCCAAAACGGGGCATATGATGGGTGCTAAAATTGAAACTGATATGAGAAGAGATTTATTTAATCATATTTCCACATTGACGTATGCATATTTCAGTAATACAAAAGTGGGGCAGCTTATGTCGAGAATAACCAGCGATCTGTTTGAGGTTACGGAGTTTGCACATCATTGTCCTGAAGAATATTTTATAGCGGCGGTTAAATTTGTAGTTTCATTTGCAATATTGTCGAGCTATAGTTTTACTTTGACTTTGATAATTTTTGCGGTAATTCCTCTAATGCTGTTTTTCGCTTCAAAGTTCAAAGACGGTATGAGAGTGGCTTTTAAGAAGCAGAGGAATCAAATAGGAGAGATAAATGCCCAAGTAGAGGATGCGCTTTTAGGAATAAGAGTTGTCAAATCATTTGCGAATGAGGATATTGAAAAAGAAAAATTTAATATCGGAAATGAAAAGATATTGGATATAAAGGATGAAGCCTATTCAAGCTTGGCGGGATTTTCTTCCACGATAAGGTTTTTTGACGGATTGATGTATATAGCCGTTATAGTTTTCGGAGGTCTCTTTTTATATTATGAAAAAATAACTGCACCGGACTTTGTGGCATATTTGTTATTTGTATCAATGCTCCTTACAACTATAAAAAGAATACTTGAATTTACAGAAACGTTTCAACGTGGAATAACAGGTATAGAGAGATTTGTGGAAGTTATGGATGAAAAACCTGATATAAATGATAAAGAAAATGCTGTAGAATTGGGAGATATTGAAGGTAATGTGAGTTTTGAAAATGTAAGTTTCAGATACTCGGAAGATGAACATACAGTTCTTTCAAAGATAAATTTAGAAATAGCTTCGGGGAAAAAACTTGCTTTGGTCGGACCTTCGGGGAGCGGAAAAACCACGATGGCAAATTTAGTGCCGAGATTTTATGATGTTACGGAAGGTGCTGTAAAAATTGACGGAATGGATGTTAGAAATATAAAGCTAAGTTCGCTGAGAAGAAAAATAGGCATTGTTCAGCAGGATGTATATCTTTTTAACGGAACCATAATGGATAATATTCTTTACGGTAAACCGGATGCATCTGAAGCTGATGTTGTAGAGGCTGCCAAAATGGCAGCGGCTGACGAGTTCATAAACGAATTGCCTCAAGGATATAATACATATGTGGGAGAAAGAGGCGTTAGGCTTTCCGGCGGTCAAAAACAAAGAATCAGCATTGCAAGAGTGTTTCTTAAAAATCCTCCGATACTTATCTTGGATGAAGCCACGTCTGCACTTGATAACGAGTCGGAGCGAATAGTTCAGGATTCGTTGGATAAACTTATGGTAGGAAGAACTACATTTACCATAGCGCACAGGCTTACGACCATAAGGAATTCCGACACAATAGTTTATCTTGATTCGGACGGGATAAAAGAAGTCGGAAATCATGAAGAGTTGATGGCTAAGGGCGGAGAGTATTACAGGCTTTATCGGCAGTATATCTGATAATAAAAGTGGCGAAACTGAGTTCGGAGCGATAAATACCGACGAATTCAGTTTCGGTATGTGCTTATAAAAGCGGCGAAGCCTTGCTCTTCAGTAAGGAGAAAGCAGAGGGTTGCCGCTTAATAAAACTTTAATTTCACTGTTTCAGCTATGATGGATGTTGCTGCCGGTTGTTATGTCGGAATTTATTAGGAAGATTTCACCGTTGTAGTTTCTGTTGCCGTACATCAGGCATTTTTATTATGTTTTCTGAAAGCCATAAAAAGCACTGCCGATATACACATCAAAATAGGATAGTAGAGGTTAGGTATTATATCAAAAGGAGTAAGCTTTACCAAAGTCGCAGCGGATAGAAGCTGTGCACCGTACGGTATAAGTCCCTGCCCTACGGAAGCGAAAATATCAAGTATGGATGCGACTCTTTTAGGTTCTATTTCAAATTCATCACCTATTTCTTTTGCTATAGGTCCTGCCATTACGATTGCTACAGTATTGTTTGCCGTACACAGGTCGACTAAAATCGTCAATATCGCAATGCCGAATTCTGCACCTTTCTTGCCTTTGATTCGGTTACGTATGAAGGTTATTATAAGTTCTATACCTCCGTTTTCTTTTATGAGTGAAACTATACATGCTACGATAAGGGAGATCAGAGAAATTTCGAACAGACCGCTCATTCCTTTACCTATATAACTGAAACTTTCAATAACGGTGAATTTGCCGTAAGCTATCCCTATACCCATGGAAAGTACAATACCTATAACCAAAACGAAAAAAACATTCAATCCTATAAGTGCAGCTATAAGTACAAATATGTACGGGATGATTTGAGGAATGTTATAATCTAAAACTTCTACCGTATCTACATGGACGCCTCCGGTGCGTATATAGAATAATGCAATTGTGATAATTGCGGCGGGCAGAACGATAAGAAAATTTTGTTTAAATTTATCTTTCATCTGACACCCCTGAGTTCTTACAGCTGCTATAGTGGTATCCGAAATCATGGATAAGTTATCTCCGAACATCGCGCCGGAAACTACGGCACCTATACACATTGCGACAGAAAAGTCCGTTTTATCCGCAACCCCGAGTGCTATAGGAGCCAAGGCCGCAATTGTTCCCATTGATGTCCCCATAGAAATGGAAATGAAACATCCTATTACGAAAAGTCCTACGACCATAAGACCGGGAGGGATGATAGATAACCCGAAATTGACTGTGCTTTCAGCACCGCCTGCAGCGGAAACTATACCGGAGAATGCTCCCGCCATCAGGAATATAAGTATCATGGTTACTATATTTACATCACCGGCACCTTTTGATATTATGTTGAGTTTTTCGTTAAAAGACAGGCTTCGATTTTGGAGCATACCGACGAGAAGTGCCACTACAAATGCGACGATGGCAGGCATGCTGTAAAAGTCATTGCTTATGATCCCGACTCCGGCAAACAAAAGTAGAAAAACAAAAACGGGCAACAGTGCCAAGACACGATTTTTTTTCTTCATAATAAATACCTCGCATTAAACAATTTGAATAATATTATAGCATAAAATATTATACTCTGACAGGGCTTTCTTTACTAAAACAGTGATATATAGTATACTTAGTGATGATAGTAGAAACATAAAAGGTGAGGTGTATTATGTCACAGTTCAGCGATAAAGAAAGAAAAGAATTAAAAAAAATGGTGGAAAAATTTTATGAAAATGTTTTGGATCCTTATAAAGAGTTTGAAAGAGCTATGATGCGCGAATCCAAAGTTTCCACTATTTTTAAAAAAGTCGACTATAAAGCAAGGCTCAAAGAGCTTGAAAAAATGCAAAAAATAAATAAGTCTATTAAACCGCAAAGCCTTGATATGGCGGATACCGATGTTGAAGGTAACGAACTTAAAACGACCCTGCATGTTGCACAGGAAGCGCTTGATAAAATTATTGATGCACAGTTTGAATTCAATGATTTATTGTATAAAAAAAGTAAGGGTGAAAAGGTTACGTTCCTAACCTCTAAAAAAGCACATAAAAAAATAAAAGATGCCATAGAAGAATCTAGAATGGCTTTGAAAGCACTTGATGTGGATTTTTCAATATTATATTTTTAGGTCGGATCGGGAGTATTGAATATATGTCGAGAATTAAAGAAATTTTGGGATTTGACCGGTTCAGGATCACAGATCTTATGTTTTTGGGCTTTTTTATAGCCATGATATTTAAAATCAACTACGTATATCAGGAAATTTTTATTATAAGGTATAAAGCACTTGTAATAACTTTGACGGTAACAATAATAACATTGATATTGATAGCGATCAAAAATCGTTTTATAGCGGCGATTTACTATTTGGCAGTCTCTCTGTTGATGTTTGCGGATGTCGCGTATAACAGTTATTTTAATCGCTATCTTTCGGTGGGAATGATAAGGGCTTTTAAACTTCTCTTTGGCGTCAAGTCAAGCGTAAGCAATGTGGTTAAACCTGAGTTTTTTTTGATCTTTTTGGATGTGGTATTGTTGTTTGCTCTTGTTGTTACGGATTTTATCATCAGAAAAAGACATAGATCCGAAGAAACGGCAATTGCGCTTATCAAGACCCGACGCCGGAAAACAGCTCTTTTTTTCAGCCGGAGGTTTACGATGTGGACAGCATTTTTTATAACGCTGTTAATCGTTATAAACCCTATGAACAGTGTTTTATGCACCTCGATAAGCAATCAGGAATTTATGCTTTATCACACAAAAGATGTTTTGGAAGTCACGGGGATACATAGTGATGTAAACTGGAAAAAAGAACTTAAGGGTTCAATTATGAAGTATGATGAAGAGAAAAATATACCTTATTTCGGCATAGCCAAGGGCAGAAACCTGATTGTTATACAGATAGAATCCTTCATGAATTTTTTGATCAATGCAAAATATGAGGGGCAGGAATTGACGCCTAATTTAAATAAGCTGATAAAGGATCATACCATATATTTTGATAATTATTATCAGGAAGTTTCGGCAGGGAATACGAGCGATTCGGAATTTGCGACAAATAATTCAATATATGGAACAATAAACAGTTATACATATTCAATATATGAGGATAATTATTTTAACGGCTTGCCTTGGCTTCTTAAGGCTGAAGGTTACAAGACAAATGTTTTTCATGCTTATAACAAAGATTTTTGGAATAGAGAAGCGGCATATCCTGCTTTGGGATTTGATAAGTTTTACAGTAAAAAATATTTTGTAAACAAAGAGAAAATAGGAATGGGATTGTCAGATGAAGAGATGTTTAAGCAGTCTTTGGATATAATGGAGAAGCAAAAACAGCCTTTTTATGATTTTTTTATAACTCTTTCAAATCATTATCCATATATAATGCCGTATGATAAATTTGATATAAAGCTTAAAAAACATGATGATAATACGACTTTCGGATATTACTTAAACAGTGCGCATTATACGGATTATTGTATAGGAAAGTTTATAGAGGATCTTAAAGAAAGAGGTCTTTATGACAACAGTATTATCGCTATGTATGGAGATCATACGGGGCTTACCAAGGCGGATTTGATTATCAAACGTTCTATGGACAGGTACTTGGGCAAAGAGTACGACTATGACGTTATGCTTAATATACCGCTTTTGATCCATATTCCCAATACCAAGGAGGATGTGACGCAAAGAATTTCGGTAACAGGAGGGAATCTCGATTTTATGCCGACGGTGGCGGCTCTTATGGGGATTGATAAGCTCAATACATTTTATTTAGGGCATAATCTGTTGTATGTCAAGAAAAACTTGGTATCGAATCAGTATTATATGCCTAAGGGTTCTTTTATATACGGTGATATTGTGTATGAAATGGCGAAAGACGGAGTTTTTGAGCATGGAAGGGCATATAACAAAAAAACTTTGAAAAAAGTGGAACTTAAAGATTGTTTCAAATACTATAAAAAATCTATAGCAATTTTAAATGCATCGGAACAGGTGTTGCTTAAAGATAAATTGAGGAATAAATATCCCCACAACAAGAATAAATAAGGTGGATAAACGTCCGCATAAGGAGAATAGATAAAATGGATAAATATTTTGTGATATTGTTAGTTTTACTTAGTGCTGTAATTTTAATGTTACTCTTTTCTATAATAAATAAAAAACGTGAACTTGAGAAAATAAAAGGCGATATTTCGGAGAAAATTGAAAAAGATATTGAGAGTTTGGGAAATACAATATCTTCAATGCAGACACAGGTGGGACAAGTTCAGGACACCAGGATAAAAGATCTTACGGATTATTTATATCACAGCAACGAAGTTTTGTATAAGGCCGTGAACGACAATCTTGACAGAATGAGAACAACTGTAGATGAAAAACTTGAAAACACGCTTAACACAAGGCTTACAAAATCGTTCGGCGCGGTTAATGAAAGATTGGAGCAGGTATATAAAGGCTTGGGGCAAATGCAAAACCTTGCAGAGGGAGTCGGAGATCTAAAAAAAGTTCTCTCAAATGTCAAGACAAGAGGTATTTTAGGTGAGCTTCAACTCGGAAACTTATTATCGGAAATTATGGCTCCCGGTCAATATATAGAAAATACTCCTACTTTCCCGGGCAGCTCGGACAGGGTGGAATTTGCGGTGAAATTTCCGGGAAGCGGTGAAGAGCCCATTTTGCTTCCTATAGACTCAAAATTTCCGCAGGATATATATGTTAAACTTTTGGAAGCGAGAGAAGATAATGAAAAAGACATTTCCGCAGCGGAAAAAGAAATGACAAAAACTATGAAAGTTTGTGCTAAAACCATAAGGGATAAGTATGTGAAACCTCCATATACTACGGACTTTGCTATAATGTTTTTGCCGTTTGAGGGTTTGTATGCGGAAGTTATAAGGCTGGGACTTGTTGAAATGCTGCAAAGAGATTACAAGATCAACATAGCGGGACCTACAACTATGGCGGTATTGCTAAACAGTTTACAGCTCGGATTTAAAACAGTTGCGATAGAAAAGAGAACAAGTGAAGTTTGGAAACTGCTTTCTGCTGTAAAAACCGAGTTTTCGACATTTGCATCAGTTTTGGAGAAAACCCAGGAGAGGCTTAATCAGGCGAACAGCGAACTGGATAAACTGGTCGGTGTAAGGACGAGAAAAATACAGAGCAGTTTAAATAAAGTAGGGGATTTGTCGACGGAGGAGACGGAGATATTATTGAGCGGCAGTGATGGTGACAACAGATGAGAATATTTGCGATTGCAGATTTGCATCTGTCATTTTCCTGCGAAAATAAAAACATGGATATATATGGCGGTCAATGGATAGATCATTGGCAAAGAGTTATGAAAAATTGGGACGGCATCGTAGAGTCGAACGATGTGGTTATAATACCCGGAGATATTTCGTGGGCACTTAAATTTGAGGACGCCGTCAAAGATCTTGAGTGGATTCATGAAAGACCCGGAAAAAAAGTTCTTATAAAAGGTAATCATGATTTGTGGTGGCAATCTGTGAGTAAGCTTAATTCACTGTATGATGATATGTATTTCTTACAGAATGATTTTTTCACAGCGGGGGAATATGCGATCTGCGGAACAAGAGGGTGGATATGTCCCGGAGACAGGGAATTTTCGGAGCATGATCTTAAAATTTACAGGAGAGAGATTTTGAGACTTAAAGCTTCATTTGAGAAAGCGGAAAAAGCCGGGTTTAAAAAATTTATAGGCGTACTTCATTATCCGCCTACAAATGAAAAGCATGAAGAATCGGGATTTACGGAAATTTTTAAGGAATATGCTGCGGAAACGGTCGTTTATGGGCATCTTCATGGTGAAGAAGTATGTAAAAAGGGATTGAAAGGTATATATAAAGACACGGATTATATACTTACATCATTGGATTATTTGAGATGTATTCCAATATTGATAAGAACAGGGAGGTGTTTAAAGTGAAAAGGGTGATACTTATCGTTATGGACAGTTTAGGTGTCGGAGAAATGCCTGACGCCGAGAACTATGGAGACAGCGGTGCAAACACTTTAGGTCATATAAAGGAGAAATACGAAAAGCTTTATATACCTAATCTTATCGATATGGGTTTAGGAAATATCGATGGAGTTGATATAGGAGATAAAGCGGAAAAAGCTTCGGGAGATTTCGGAAAAGCTATGGAAAAATCCATAGGAAAGGATACCATAACGGGGCATTGGGAAATAACAGGCGTATTAACGAAAGTTCCGTTTAAAACTTTTAAAAAGTTTCCTGACAGCTTTATAAAAAATTTTGAAAAAGAAATCGGGATCGGAACTTTGGGAAATTACGCGGCATCGGGAACCGAAATAATAGAAGTTTTAGGTCCGGAGCATGAAAGAACGGGGAAACCCATAGTATATACCTCTGCGGACAGCGTATTTCAAATTGCGGCCAATATAAATGTCGTGCCGCTCGAAGAACTGTACAGATACTGTGAAATTGCCAGAAAACTTTTAAAAGGAGATTTGCAGGTGGGAAGAGTTATAGCAAGACCTTATGTTATGGATGAAAGCGGAAAGCGTACAAGGACATCCGACAGAAAAGACTATGCGGTTTCTCCGCCTCATGATACGGTCCTCTCTCTGGTAAAAAAAGCAGGCTATAGAGTTTATGCCGTCGGCAAGATCAGGGATATATATAACGGAGCCGGAATTTCCGATTGGGTACATATAGACGGTAATATGGACGGAGTGGATAAGACTGTAGCTGCAATCAAAGAGCGATTTTCAGGAATTATATTTACAAATTTAGTAGACTTTGATTCTAAATATGGACATAGAAGAGATCCTGTAGGGTATGGTAAAGCCATAGAGGATCTTGACGGAAGAATACCTGAAATAAAAAGAAATATGAAAGAAGACGATGTCCTTATTTTATGTGCGGACCATGGTAATGATCCTACGTACAAAGGTTGGGATCATACCAGAGAAATGATACCGATTCTTGTATACGGAAAAAATCTTAAACCTGCAATTGACTTGGGAATAAGAAAAAGTTTTGCGGATATAGGTGCCACTATATGTGAATATTTAAATGTGGAAAAACCGAAAATAGGGGAGAGTTTTTTGGACCTTATAATATAAAGCGGAAAAATTGAAACTTGAGTAAACTTTTTTAAGATTGATAAATTGAATAAGGTGAATCGGACAGATATTTTAGATTCGGTAACGTGAAAAGGAGATGATTCTTTTGAACATGGAAGAGATTATAATAAAAAAACGGGACGGAAAAATACTCGGAAGTGAGGAGATAAACTTTTTCATAAACGGATATACAAAAGGAGAAATTCCGGACTATCAAGCTTCGGCATTGCTTATGAGCATCTATTTTCAAGGGCTTTCCGAAAAAGAAATCACCGATCTTACAGAAGCTATGATGTTGTCGGGAGATGTTGTAGACTTGAGCGAGATAAAAGGGATAAAGGTCGATAAGCACAGCACAGGAGGTGTTGGAGATAAAACTACGCTGATAGTCGCTCCAATTGCGGCTGCAGCGGGAGTACCCGTAGCTAAGATGTCAGGAAGAGGACTCGGTTTTACGGGTGGCACGAGAGACAAGCTTGAATCCGTTCCGGGATATAAGACGGCGCTGACTCAGAAAGAATTTATAGATCAGGTAAATGAAATAGGCATTTCGTTGATAGGGCAAACAGCTGATATAGCGGTTGCGGATAAAAAGCTTTATTCACTCAGAGATGTTACAGGAACAGTAGGAAGTTTGGGGCTTATCACAGCGAGTATAATGAGCAAAAAACTCGCCTCGGGGGGAGATGCAATAGTTTTGGATGTGAAATGCGGCAGAGGCGGTTTTATGAAAACGAAAGAAGAAGCACGGAAGCTGGCGGATCTTATGATAAAAATAGGCGAAAAACACGGTAAAAAAACTGCAGCATTAATAACCGATATGAACGAACCTCTCGGAAATGCGGTGGGAAATACGCTCGAAGTCATTGAAGCCATTGAAACCCTCAAAGGGAAAGGTCCTGAAGATATAACAAAATTAAGTTTTGAAATTGCAGGGCATATGATTTTACTCGGCAAAAAGGCAAGGAGTATAGAGGATGCGGTTGAATCCGCCAAAGAAGTACTTTATAGCGGAAAGGCGCTTGATAAGTTTAGGCGGCTTATAGATGCACAAGGCGGAGACCCTAAGATTATTGACGATTATTCCCTGCTCGGGAAAGCGAAATATGAAAATAATATAATTTCTCAAAAAAACGGTGTGATTAAAGAAATAGATGCGCAAAAAGTCGGTGAAGCTGCGCAGCTTTTAGGGGCAGGCAGAGTAACAAAAGAGGATGATATAGATTTCTGTGCAGGAGTATTGTTATCTAAAAAAATCGGAGACAGAGTATCGAAAAGAGATGTGCTGGCAACAGTATTTTCGGAGGATAGGAAAAAACTCAAGCTCGGATCGGACAGATTAAAGGAAAGTATAATAATTACATAAGGTGCATATGGCATATCAGCTCTAAACATAAAACTGCCAAAAGATTATAAAAAAATAAAAAGGCTCTTGAGTCCTGCGTGATTGAACTGATCTCAGTTGGGGTCAGAACAGATTCTTAATAGGATTGAGTAAGAGCCTTTTAAGTAATATTTTTAACGATACAAGGGCAGCTGTCCGAAATATTTACATGCCTTTACCGTAACAGTATAATAAATGATATTATTGATTTCAAATTAAAAATGTCTTGTGTTAAGTTTATAACCCAGCCCCCTTATGCTTGCTATATATTTAGGAGAGTTCGGATTTATTTCGATCTTTTTTCGTAAGGTACTTATATATACCATAACGGTTCTGCCGTCACCTTCAAGAGCCTCCATTTTCCAAACCTGCTCAAATATCTGTTCAGCATTAAAAATTCTGTTCGGATTTTCAACAAGAAGCTGTAGTATGTCAAATTCTTTAGCAGTCAAATTTATCAGTTGACCGTCTATGTAAACTTCTTTTTTGTTCACATCTATGGACATTCCGGGAAAGTCATATGAGATCTCCTCTTCATCGTCAGTTCCGTATTTTTTTCCGTCAAATTGGTTATGTCTTCTAAGTTGTGCTTTTATTCGTGCTATCAGTTCTCCTCCGTGAAAAGGTTTTGTAAGATAATCGTCTCCTCCGACTGAAAGAGCAACTATTTTATCTATTTCCTCGGATTTGCAACTTAGGAAAATAATCGGAACATGATTATTTTTTCTAAGTTCCAGGCATACATTTATTCCTTCAATATCCGGTAACATAACATCTAAGATAATCAAATCAGGATTTTCTTTTTGTACGCATTCTATCGCATCATGACCGTTGAAGACGGAAAGTGCAGTAAATCCTTCGCTTTCGACATATGACCGTATCAGATCATTGATGGGTTTTTCATCATCAACTATAAGTATTTTTTCGCCCGGCATATTAGAGCCTCCCCTCATCTGTTTACTATATTTTTTTCGGATTATTATGTGTACCATTATACCTCATAACACTAATCTTCGTAAATAGGAATAGTAAAATAGAAACTTGTTCCTTTTCCGAAAGTGCTTTTTACATTTATAGTGCCTCCGTGAGCTTCGATTATCTCTTTGGATATAGTAAGTCCGAGGCCTGAACCGCTTTGATTTTTGACAGAGTTCGTACCATGACTTTTATAAAATCTCTCAAATATATGAGGCAGATCTTCGGGAGATATACCGGTGCCCGTATCTGTTATGCCTATCAACAGATAGGCAGGTTTTTTATGAATTTGAAAATACATTATTATTTTACCGTTTTCAAAGCTGTGTTTGAAAGCATTGTACAAAAGATTGGAAAAAACTTGGTTGATTCTTTCCGGATCGCATATTATATATTGTCCTTTCAGTTCTTCATAATTCACTTCAACGGAAAGGTCCAATTTTCTTGTTATCACATCATAAGAATGTTTTTCTATAAGTTGACGACAAAGAACATCGGCTGTCATTTCCATGTACTGAAAAGAAAACTGGTTGGTTTCGAGTTTTGAAAGTTGAAAAAGGTCATTTATCAGACGTTCGAGCATTAATGACTTTGAATATATGAGCTGCAAAGCATTTTCGCGTTCTTCGGGTGAAGTTATGATGTTGTCAAGTAAAGCCCGTGAGTAGCCGTTTATTGACGTTACAGGTGTTTTCAACTCATGCGATACGGAAGAGAGCAGGACATCCCTGGCATGTTTTGATGCTTTAAGCTCATTTTCGGCGTCTTTTAGCAGTGTAATATCATGAACGAAACTTTCTATAGCTTCGGGATTTCCATTTTCGTCATATAGTACCGAACTGTGAAATTCAACCCATTTTTCTATATCATCCTTGGTAACGATTTTTATAAGGACCGGGTTGTTGCTTTCGTTTTCACCGCTGAATATGGCATCTATATCGTTAAAATAGTCGGGGTGAGTTATGTTCATGTAGAATTTCGGATCATTGTAAAAATAATTTGCAACATATCCGGTCAAATCTTCTACCGACGGACTTATATATGTGAAATTTTTTCTCGGTTGCAATGAGTAATACAGAATAACATCCGAAGCGTTTTCCGTTATTATTCTGTACAGCCTTGCGGAAGATGCAATTTTCATTTTGGAATATTGAAGATATGCGGCTATAATTGAAAAATAAAGCAAATTGGAGAATATGATTTCCATTATGTAAAACGAATAGCCTGTCATGCTTGTGCTGTCATAAAGAGAAAGGCTTGCCTTTCCCAGTCCCCATACGGAGAATATAAGTGAAAACATAATTTTTTGAGGTAATGTAAAATCCCATTTTACAATCACTATATAGACTATAAAACATACCATTCCGTATTGATACAAAGATACAGGTATATATAAAGAAAGCATAGTGAATTTATATATTGCACCCAGAAATACCCATATTGAAAGGTAAAGGCTGAAACGATACCAAAAGCTCGGTATTTGTATATGTGCCATGGAATAGCAGCCGAACAAAAGAAAGAGAATGTTGTACATATCACATATTTTGCGTATTTCCATAAGCTCTATAATATTTTTATTTATTGCGATATTGAGAAGAATAAGACTGGCGGAATAAGTTAGCCAGCATATACCCCAAAATTTTACGAACCGTTCTCTACTTTTTACAAACATGTTGAAGTAGACAAAAGCTACCGAAGATGTCATGAGTGTAAATAAAAGAATTATTATATTGAGATACATAAGAACCTCCCTAAATAATATGCTTTAAGTATAATTCACCGACAGATAAAATTCAACGTATTTAAACTTATTTAATAATTCAAATCAAACAGGCAGTTTGGCAATAGAGTTTTAAATGAACCGCTATGACTTAGCAAGCCGTGGGTAACGGCAGTTTAATAAAATATATCAAGATTTAAATTCCGGGGACAAGTTTACGGGGATGATAAAACTGCAATCTTGACAAACCGATTAGCGAAAGATACTATAGTGATATTACTTATGTGAAGCTTAAGGAGATGAATAATGAATGTAACCACACCGGTACTTTTGATAGTATTTTTTTTCATAATGATACCTCTCGTTTTGGCGGAATTTGTTAGGGCTCGTTCCGTTCCGTCAGCGGAGGATTTTTTTCTGCAAAATAGAAAAATGCCGATCATTATGAGTTTTTTTACAATATATGCAACTTGGATGAGTATATTCGGACTTATGGGAGCATGTTCGTATTTCTATGGAAAAGGACCTGTTTATATGACATCCGTGGCATGGGATATATTTTTCGGAATATTGGTTTATCTAATAGGTACACGGATATGGTTTTATGGAAAACAGAGGGGATATTTTACACCCACGGATTTTTTTAATGATATATACGGCAGTAGGAAACTTAATATAGCGATAACGGTTATAATCATATTTTTTACGGTTCCGTATTTGGAAATACAATTTTCGGGAAGTTCATATCTGGTGGAAATAGCTACGAACGGTCTTATTCCATGGCAGATAAGCGGACTTCTATTTTACAGTATAATAGTAATATATTTATGGTACGGCGGACTTAGGGCGGTTGCACTTGCGGATGTGTTCTACGGTGCATGCCTTTTAGCAACGATGCTTTTTACGGGATTTTACCTGTCGGATAAGGCCGGCGGTGTGCATGAAATGTTTAAGCTTATTGAGAATTCAGGTCCTAAACATTTGACGTTGCCGGGCCCGAACAATGATGCGGGAGCTTTTTTTTGGATCTGTATGTTTCTGACCGTTCCGATAGGGGCATTAATGGGTCCTCAAATGTGGATAAGAAATTATGCGGTAAAATCATATAAAACGTTTAAAATAGTTCCTTTGCTGCTTGCGCTTGTGGGTATTCAGGTGCTCGGTCCGATGCTCGCAGGTTCGGCGGGAATAATTCTCGAACCGAATGTTACAGTTGAAGATAAACTTATTCCTATACTTTTTGTGCATTACAGCGGATCTATACTTTGTGCATTTATATTTTGCGGTGTAGCTTCGGCGGCACTTTCAACTGCGAATTCTCAAATTCATGCGATAGCGACGGTATATACGATAGACATTCACAGAAGATATATAAATCCGGATGTATCGGATAGAAAAATGAGCGCGATTGCAAGGTGGACGGTACTTACGGTTTCTTTTATAACGTTCGGCATATTTTTGAAAACACCGACTGTAATTATGGAAACGGGAATAATGGCGCTTGGAGGAGTGGCACAGATATTTATTCCGGTATTGGGAGCATTATTTTGGACAAGGTCAAATTCCGACGGGGCTTTTTGGGGACTTATTTCGGGAGAGGCGGCAATAATGATATCGGTGTGGATATTTAAGCTTGATTCGAGTTATGCGGCAATTATAGGTATGCTGATCAATGCAGTAATATTTATTATGATAAGCCTGATAAAAAAACCGAATCCTGCTGTAAGTGAAAAGATATTGTCATACAGAAATGAGTATTCAATGAGAGTATATGAGAACAGATTGGATTAGTTTTTATGTTGTTTTGTTTTCGGAAAGGTTTATATATCTATGAGAAAAAGAAAACTTAAGCGAAAAATTATAATTTGGATCATGCTTATAATAGGGTTCGGAGCTATGGAGTTTCCGGGGATATTTTACGTGCAACATAAAATAGAGCCGTATATATTTAGTATGCCGTTTATTTACGGATATATACTTTGCTGGTGGATATATATGTGCTTGGTGATTTTTGCGGCCTACAAGCTTAATTGGGGTAACGAACCGGATAAAAGAAAGGATAAATCAAAGGGGAAAAGAGATGAATAAAAGAAAAAGTTTGACTGTTATGTTTTTGACTGTTTTGTTTGTAGGAACTTCAATTTCCATGTCATGCTCCGCATCATGGGCAGATGATGATATGCGCACTCTTAATGATAGCATAAAAGCTTCCGGTGACAATGTAAAAGTTATCGATGATAAGGTTAAAGTCAACCATGGCAATGTACAAATTGCTGATGAGAATATGCAGCCTCCTGCTGAAAACAATAATGACACTGATGCAGGAATTAATAACGTTCAGTTCAATATGGGATATATACCGGGTAAAATAGGAATATATGATAACCTTACAGGCAGCGTGTTTATAAGCGGGATAGAGGGTGAAAAAATATGTACGGCAATGTGGCTTTATAACGGTAACCCTATACCGGGATATACGAATAAAAATTTTAAAGCTCATAACGGGGCAAAGTCTGCAATCAATATAAATTTGCCGAGATATTACGGAATGGAAACAAATCCTAAAATCACTTTCAGGCTGATTTACAATAATACAGTAAAAGAAAGCAGTAAAAATGTGAATGTAGGCTATGTTCCGCAGGCCTATTATAAACAAAATGAAATCAATGCGGTGATGAATAAAGTATATAAGATTGAAATTGAAGGATGGACGAACAAAGCTGTTTCAGTTTTAAGTTCTCCAAAAGGAAGGGCGGTTCAATCTTTGAAGGCTAATTCATATCTGAGAATAATATCTAAAAACGATACTTGGGCGAGAGTCAGAACAGCTTCAGGTAAGGTCGGATATGTAGCGGTTGCAAATATAAGGATAAGCAATGCAAGGTATACGACGGGAGGAGACCTATCAAACTATGACAAGAATACGTGGATAAACAGAATGGGTTTTGCAAGCTCAGTACCATATCTCGTTTGGGTAAATGTAAAACATCAAAAAGTGAATGTGTTTTACGGTGAAAAAGGTCGATTTAACATTATAAGGGTAATGACCTGTGCAACGGGCAAAAACACTACACCTACAAATAACGGGGTACACAAGTATTATAAAAAGGATGCGATTTGGAATTTTGATAACAAGTATTATGTTGCGCCCGTTTTAAGGTTTAATTATACGGGAGAAGCATTTCACTCCAGACCGAAGAGAATGAACGGAACCGTTTTGGAATCAGGGATGGGAGTTCCGGTTTCTCACGGGTGCGTTAGAATGCTTGATGTCGATATCAACTGGTTGGCATCGAATCTTCCGATCGGTGCAACGGTAGTAGTGTGGTAAAAACAATTTGGCAATACAACTAAATGGAATGAAAATGTCTAAATAGACTTTGACTTTTTGCTCTAAAATAAATAGTATACATATAGGTTAGAGGTTACTAACTATAAATTTGTGACGGGAGGTGCCGGAATGAACTCAACCATGGAATTGGGCGATAACGTAAAGGTTCTGGCATGGGACGAGAGCCACGCCATTCTTGAAGTTAAAGATGATACCGGAGAGGGTCTAATGACAATATATACACCCTTTGCGGGAGTCTATATAAATATCTCTGATATGCACATGCAGCGTTGCAAATCAGGCTTTTTTTTAAAGAAAAATGCTAATGTCATCTGTTTTGACCATTGCAAGGAGGGACGGATCGAGTTGGAGACTTCGGAAGGTGTTTACAGTGTCCTTCAGGAAAAGCAGCTTCGGATTGATGACCGTAGGCATCATAGCGGGCATGTTGTAATGCCGCTCAATCATTTTCACGGAATCAGCATTTATATCGATCTTGAACCACAGGGAATCGCTGCGGTCGTGCCGAAGTTCTCTGTTGATATTCACCGCTTGAGAAACAAGTTCTGCAAGGAAGGTGAGCCTTATATTCTAAAAAACGACACGGCTGTGGAAGGGATCATGGCATGTCTCTATCATCCACCCGCAGATCTCGGTCCGGATTACTACAGGCTCAAAACTCTTGAGTTGTTATTGTATCTTAATGCGGTGGAGATACAGGAAGGTAACCGTAAAGAGATTCGCTTTTTCCGCAGTTCTGCCGATAAGCTCCGAGAGATCCATACACAGATCACAGAAAATCTATCCATACACTTTACGATCAGGGAATTATCTGAAGAATATGACATCCCACAGACAGAACTCAAAATCAGCTTTAAGGAGATGTATGGGGATTCCATCTATTCTTATTTAAAGCGGTACCGTATGAATACCGCGGCTTCTCTGCTGATCAAAAATCTGGACATGAGTGTATCTGAGATTGCGCATCTTGTCGGATATGAGACAACAGGGAAATTCGCTGCCGCATTTCGGCAAATCATCGGTACTACGCCTTTGGACTACCGCAAGCACCGAACAAAGCCGGCAGATAATTTAATCAACATATAGGAGGTTAAAGAAATGATGAACCAAAATCGAAAACTGACAGGAAAAGATGTAATTGCGATCGGTATCTATTCCGCAATCTACTTTGTGATGAATTTTGCGGCAATGATGACGGGGTTCATTCCCCTGCTCTGGATTTTGCTCGCAGGAACCGCGGCGATCCTCACCGGTATTCCTTTCTTGCTGATGGCGGTAAAAGTTCCTAAGCCTGGAGCTGTCCTAATCATGGGTTTCATCACTGCTTTTTTGTATTTTGCTACAGGGCAGTTTACAGTGCTCCTTCTGATCACGATGCTGCTCGCCTGTGTTCTTTCAGAAGGCTACAGGTACATAACGAAATATGTTCTTAAATTCAGGAATCTTGCGGTCGCTTTCATCTTGTTCAGCTATGGTATGGTAGGATCGCCGCTTGCCTTATTTGTGTATCGTGAGAGCTTTTTGGCACAGATCAGCGAGACCATGAGCCGTAAATACGTTGCGGCAATTTCTTCCTATATCACAACCCCCATGTTGATCCTTTTGTTGACTTCCCCGATCGCCGGCGGGTTCCTTGGTGCGCTGATTGCCAAGGGGATATTCAAAAAACATTTTAAAAAAGCCGGTATCGTCTAAATGCGCTATCGGAAGATTGACCCTCGCGCCGGCCTTTTCATTCTCCTGCTTTCCAACGTCGGTATGTTCCTGGAAAGAACCAGCATGCAGGGAAATGCTCTGGCGGGGATAATTATCGTAGTTATGCTCCTATATGGTTGCCCGAAAATTGCGACAGGCGGAGTAGGATTCCTGTTGCTGTTATATTGTCTGCAAACCTTTGTGCTTCCTGTATCGCCCATAGTTTTTACTACCCTGTTTTCCGTATTTGTGAATATGACAAGAAGAATGCTCCCTTGCCTCTTGACGGGGGCATTGCTGGTAAATAAGTGCAGCGTCCGGGAGTTTGTTGCCGCCATGCGTAAGTTGCGTCTGCCTCAAAATTTCATTACTGCCATGGCTGTCACGGTTCGTTACTTTCCGGCTATTTCAGAAGAGGTTCGTCACATTACAAATGCAATGAAGCTCCAGAGGATCCCGGCGGGGAGAAAAATCGAGTGTTATCTGGTGCCAATTATGCTTTCTGCGACAAAAACCGCAGAAGAACTTTCTGCGGCAGCAGTAGTCAGAGGGGTTGACAGTCCGAAAAAAAAGACCAGTGCGGTGAAAATCGGTTTCAGTGTAACAGATATTTCCTGTATGCTGCTGACTGCCGCAGGAGTGGTCCTTATCTTGATATTTGTGAAAGGATAAAATGATTGAGCTTATTGACGTGAATTATAGAGTAGATAAATATGCGATTCTGACAGGAATCAACTTGAAGATACACACCGGTGAATGCATCCTCCTTGCCGGAGAAAGTGGCAGCGGAAAGGCCACATTCGAAACAAACGAGAAAAGAGTTTGTCGTGAAAAAGATCTTG
>CAJPNN010000018.1 GCA_905372035.1 Bacillota bacterium
ATATTCTGGAATAATATTCTTAAAGGAAAATCAAAAATCTACATAAATACTGTTTTCAGCAGAAGAACATTAAAACCGGATTATTATGAAATAAACAACTACCCTTGTTTCTGCATACATTATAGTATAATTTTAGTAAAAAGTCTACAAAAAAGATTACTCTTAAGGGGAAAGTTTGATAAAAAAATATCAATATTTCTTAATAGTACGTTTATTTTATTGTCGATATATGATATAATTAACGCTATAATCAGAAAAGTTTTAAAATAGTATTTTCATATAGAACAAAGGAGAAATGAAATGGGAAGTTTCAGGCTTAAGACTCAGATATTTTTTGGAGAAAAATCATTGGACGAACTCATAAATTTGGATTACAATAATTTTTTCATAATTTCGGATCCTTTTGTAGTTACCAGCAATCTGATTTCGCATGTTACGGACAGACTTGATGCTAACGGAAAGAAATATACGATATTTGATGATGTGAAACCGGATCCTCCTATACAAAATGTTGCGAACTGTGTAGCAAAAATAAGAGAAATATCACCGGATGCTCTTATTTGTATCGGAGGCGGGTCGGCATTGGATACAGGAAAAGCGGCAAAGTATCTTGCAAAAAAGGACGGTGCGGATTTTAATGTGCCTTTGATAGCGATTCCGACTACAAGCGGTACCGGTTCGGAGGTGACTTCATTTGCAGTTATTTCGGATCCTGAGAATCATACTAAGATACCGGTAAGAACATATGAATTGGTTCCGGAATTTGCGATCCTTGATGCGGTTCTTGTGAAAAGTGTGCCGCCTAAAGTGGTGGCTGATACGGGTATGGATGTTTTGACTCATGCAATGGAGAGTTATGTAAGCGTAAGCGCAAATGAAATTTCGGAAGCATTGTCCGAGAAAGCTATTCAAATAGTGGGGCAATATCTCGTAAGGTCATATAAGAACTCTGAAGACAGTCATGCGAGACAGAAGATGCATACGGCTTCTACGATAGCAGGGGTGGCGTTTGATGCCGCAGGGCTCGGAGTAAATCACGCTTTAGCCCATCAGCTCGGAGCATGGCTTCATATTCCGCATGGCAGGGCGAATGCTATTTTGTTACCGCATGTGATAGAATTCAATACGGGAATAGATATCACAAGCTGTTCAAGACCAAGTTATCCTTATCATGTTGAAAGGTATGAAAATATAGCAAGAATACTCGGATTGCAGAATCTGAATACCGTAACTACGATAAGATCCCTTGTAAATTGGGTGCAGTTTATGTTGCAAGAACTCGAAATTCCGACATCAATATCAGCTATGGGAATAATTTCAAAAGAAGAATATCTTGCTATGGTTCCTGTTATGGCGCAGGCTGCATTAAAAGATTCATGTTTGGAGACAAACCCTAAGCTGGCTGATGAAATAGACCTGTCAAATATATATGAGAAGATTTGGTAATATTTATCGGTTTATAGCGGCAAATACAGGCGTACGATGTATTCTCCGAAGTTTTATGTTGGATTTTTGAGTTACAAGTTATATAATTATATAGCTTATATAGCTGAAATTATTTTAAGGAGAATAACAGTGACGCCTAAAAACACCGGGAAAACATTTATTAATATTTTTTTAATAATTACTATAATATTTTATGGATATTTTCTGTTGAAGGTTACCCTTTTTAAAGGAGGCCTTTATGGAATGGAAGCTACGGGGATAAGATCTTTAAACCTGGATCCTTTCATAGGATGGGATAAGGGAAACCCTTTTACTTGTGATATTATAAAGGGACATGAGAAAGCGGAGTTTTATGCTAATCTTTTTTTATTTATTCCGGTGGGAATAATATTTAGAACACTTTTCAAAGGCGGAAAAGCTCTTTTAAAGAGTGTTGTATGCGCATTCCTGATCAGCTTTTTTATAGAGATTTCCCAGTACATTTTTGCGTTTGGAATAACTGATATAGATGATATAATCCTGAATACGGCAGGAGGATTTATAGGAGCATTGATTTTCCTTTTGATGGAAAAAGTTTTGGGATATGAGACATCAAAAGGGATTGTTGCAGTTGGAGGATCTATAATAACGGCAATGGTGTTATTTGTTTTTTTCATAGAGTTCATTGAAAAAATATCTTTCCGTTTATAAGATATAAACTTGTAAAGACAGTTGTCGCTTTTGTCGAAGAACGGAAAAATCCCTCATGCTTAGCATGAGGGATTTTTGAATACTATTTTTCGTGTGGAACTACACACGTACAACTCTTTTTAATCTCTTTGAATAATATGAGGAATAAACTGAATCAGTTCTAACTCCTCTCTGCGGTGTAGATGCATGAACAAACATGCCTCCTCCCGAATAAATCCCAACATGTGAGATTCTTGAACCGTTAGTGAAACATAATATATCACCCGGTTGTGCATTGGCTAATGATACCGAATTTCCGAAAGAAGCATATGCGCTCGATGAACGAGGAACACTTTTTCCTACTTTTGAGTAACAATAATTAACCAATCCCGAACAGTCAAATGAATGCGGTCCGGCTGTTCCGTGAACATACCGTTTGCCTAATTGTTGTCTGGCTAAGCTTACAACGCTTGAACCGTTTGCCGAAGAAGTTGAAACTGCAACGGCTGCAACATTTTTCATATTCCTGTATGCGGATTCAGACATGGTTGAAAGAGTTACAAACTCTTTTGATACCCAGCCTGATACCCTTGAGTTTGCTACGAACACCCAGTTTCCACTTTCAGCCGCTGCACGAGCGGTTTCTTGAGCATGTAATTTGCCTTTAAGTGCACTTGATGTTGAAGCTGCGGCTCTTACATTCAGCGTTCCCGATTTTACAGTTGCCACTTTAATATGAGCCTGATCACCAGTAATAGTATTCTGTGGAGCAGCGTATGCTTTTTCCACCGGTGCAGCGAATACTGCACACCCCAAAAGTGCTACGCAGATGGCGAAAGTTGTAAATCTACGCAAACACAAAGAATGAAAATTTTCCATAAACAATATCCTTTTCCTTGTTTTTTATTTAGATTTGTAACACATCTGTAACAGTAGTGTAACATTTCTCGGGATACTTGTCAAGAGAACAAATGTTCAAATGGTTAAAAATGGAGAAAATATAAACAAAATATACAACAAATAACATTAAATGGGATTCGGCTATTTCCTATGATTTTAAGAAAAGAGGTTGTATATAAAAAAACAATCGGGTATTGAAAAAATTTTTATATTTTTTTCAAAAACCCGAATAAAAAACAAATGTTCCCTCAAAATATGGAAATCATTTCAAAATAATGTTAAATCAAAGAACCTTTATTCAAAACTTGATGTCCACATTGAAAAATCAATATCTGACGGAATGGTAAAACCGTTTCTCGGAGAAAAGCTTACAACATCCGTTCTCACACCGTCAGGAGCACAGTTTCTCTTAAATTGCTGTGTGAAAAACCTGTTATAAAAAATCTTAAGGCATTCTGAAATCTTTTGATCGCTATATTTATTTTTAAACAGGATCTTGCATATACTGAGGAGTTTTTCGGGCTCAAGTCCGCAGTGTACAGTATAATAAATAAAAAAGTCATGAAGTTCGTAGGGGCCGATTTTATCCTCTGTTCTCTGCACGATCTCTTTTCCTGCTTGTTTTGAGGGCAGAAGTTCGGGAGAAATCGGCGTTTCCATTATATCTATAAGGATTTCGGAAAGTTTTTGATCATCTTTGGAATAAAGGTTTTGACCGTTTAATTTCTCGGATATGTACCAGTGCAATATATCCGATATGAAAGTTTTAGGTACCGAGCAGTTGACATTATACATGGACATATGGTCACCATTGTAAGTACACCAGCCTAATGCGGCTTCCGACAAATCTCCGGTTCCTACAACTATACCTGACGTTTTATTTGCCAAATCCATTAAAATTTGTGTACGCTCTCTCGCCTGTGAATTTTCATAAGTTGTGTCCAAGATTTCAGGATTGTGTTCAATATCTTTGAAGTGCCCTTCTACAGCATTCCTGATGCTTATTTCACGTGCCGTTGTACCGAGCAGATCCATTATGGCATGAGAATTGTTGAAAGTTCCCGTGGAGGTACCGAAGCCGGGCATGGTGATTGCCAGGATATCACTTGAAGGTCTGTTGAGCATTTTTAGAGCTTCGTTGCAGACAAGCAATGCCAAGGTTGAATCCAAACCGCCCGATATTCCCAAAACAAGAGTTTTTGCATTTATTTGTGATACTCTCCTTGCAAGCCCCGTAGCTTGAATTTTAAATACAGTCTCACATTTTTCTTTCATGCGAACAGGATCGGCAGGTGAAAAAGGATGTTTATCGTATATGGATATTAGACTATGAATATTTAAATCCAAAGTGTTTAGGGGTACTTTAATTTTGTATGGATCAGAAGTTACAATCTTTAAATATTCATTGTTCGTACATTTAGATCCGGCATTTCTTCGGAGTCTTAAGAAGTTTAGAATACCTGTATCTATATCTCCGTAAACTATGCTGTCATTTAATGAAAGAGGTTCGTTTGCAGCTAAAATACTTCCATTTTGAATTATGAAAGAAGACCCGTTATAGACCTCATCGGTTACAGATTCAAATGTGCCGGCTCCTGCAACGCAGATAGCTGAAATCGTATTTATTGATGCCGCTTCAGTCAAATTCTTTTGCAGGATATCAGTTTCGTAGGTTGCAGGAAACGCAGCCGGTTTGAAGATAATTTGTGCTTCCGAACTTTCAGCGGCAAGTTGTTGTCCATAATATGGAAGTTCACGGCTTCCTATACTTATATCGAACGAGATATTGTTTTTTTCATCCAGGAAATAAGAATTGCAGATATGTACATCTTCTCCGCATATATTAATTGAGGGAGACTCACTTTTCACGGATGCTTCGGATATGTAACCGTTTTGCGATCTGTCGGAAACGATACCTAAGAACTCACCGTTTCCGATGATACATGCGGCATTTATAATTTTATTTCTCAGTATGAAATAACTTCCTACAATTATGACTATGTTTATATTTTCAGAAGCCTTTCTTATACTTTCCAAGCCGTTCAAATTTGCTTTATATATACTGTTGTAGTGAAACAAACTGTTTGATGTGGCTCCACATGTTGAAAACTCAGGAAAACAAATTATTCCCGCTCCATTTTTAAAAGCTTTGCCTGAAAGTTTTATTATTTCATTACAGTTGTATTCCGGATTTCCCGGTTTTATTTTCGGAGTGGCACATGCAACTCGTATTATGCCAAAATTGTTTCCCATATTGCGTCCTCCCTTTGCAACATATTGTTATAGCGGTTCTTGCAGCATTATTTTTTTTATATGCTATACGCCGCCATGTGCGTATCAGTATTAATTGAGCGAATTTCCCGCAGGTGTATAAATTCCGTATAATAACTACCATAAGGGACTATCTGCGGTCATTATACCATATAGAATAAATTGAAGATAGATTTATAATTTACTATATGATAGAATTGTTCAAGTAGTAAACAAGTAGTAAATAGGTAGTAAATAAGTGCATCGGTGGGAGTATATACAGCATATATAAAAGATACTTTCTGAAGCATTTAGCTTGACATGAACCGGAATTAAATGTAAAATATTTACAGCAACAGCAACAGCAACAGAGGTGAGGAGACAATATGAAAGAATTTTACCTTGCAGAATTAAATGTGAATCAGGATTTTACAGATTTTTTTATGTTAAGATCTTTAGATATAAGGCTCGGAGGCAATAAAAAAGAATATTTGGATATAACAATATCTGACAGCAGCGGTGAAATGAGTGCCAAAAAGTGGGATATAACAGAGGAAGAAGCGGAGCAACTCAAGAAAATACCTATAGGTGAGCCGGTTAAGATAAAAGGTATTGTGACAGAATGGAACGGCATAAAACAAATAAAAATAGGAAAGATAAGACAGGCGGTAAAAGAGGATAAATTGGATGTTAAAGAGTTTGTCAGGACGGCGCCGGAAGAATCGGAAGATATGTATGAATATATTCTGGGTGCGGCACAGTCTATGAAAGATGAACAATTGAAGCAACTTTGTACAGAGCTTTTGGAAGAAAATCATGAACAGCTGTTATATTATCCGGCAGCATCCAAGAACCATCATGCCATATTGGGGGGATTGCTTTACCATATGAAACGGATGATAATGTCGGGGAAGGCTCTTTGCAAGATATATACAAATGTAAACGAAGATCTGGCGGTAGCGGGTGTCATAATTCACGATATGGAAAAAATAAGGGAAATTGAATCCAATTCACTTGGTATATCTCCGGGGTATACGTTTAAAGGAGAGCTCCTCGGTCATATTGTTCAGGGAATCGTTTCTATTGAAGAGAAAGCTGAGAAAATAGGATTATCCGAAGAAAAAAAGGTAATGCTTCAGCATATGATTTTGTCACATCATTATGAACCTGAATTCGGAAGTCCGAAAAGACCTATGTTTCCGGAAGCGGAGCTTTTGCATTATCTTGATATTTTGGATGCAAGAATGTATGACATGGAATATGCCTTGGAAACGGTTGAGCCGGGAAAAATGAGCAACAAAGTTTGGACACTTGAGAATAGAAAAGTTTATAAGGTCAAAAATCCTTAAGGCTTTTTAGAAATTATTGATAAATAAGAGTTTCAGAGAGGATTTATCTAACAGAAAAAAGAAGAAAGGTCTTTGAATAAGAGATGGAAAATCTTAAGGGATCTATTACAGAAATAATATACTATAACAATGACAACGGTTATTTTGTAGGAATTCTTGAAAATAAAGAATTACAAACTACAGTCGTGGGAACCCTTGCGGGTGTGGAGAAAGGTGCTTCATATAATTTTTTGGGAACATGGAAACAGCACAGTACATATGGGGAACAGTTTGTGTTTTCGGAGTTTTTAGAGGTTAAACCTGAGACACCTGAAGCCTTGGTTACATTTTTAAGTTCAGGAGCAATAAAAGGTATAGGTCCCAAGCTTGCCGCGATCATAGTTGAAAAATTCGGACGAGATACGTTAAACGTGTTGGATAACGATATAGAAAGCCTTTCGGAAATTTCGGGTATAGGCAGGAAAAAGCTTGAAGGAATAAAAGAATCATATAATGAGCGAAAAGAATTCATGGAAGTATCCATGTACTTTCAGGAGCATGGCATATCTACCGGATATGCTTTAAAATTATATAAGATTTATGGCCATGACACCATAGACATAATAAATGAAAATCCATATAGACTTATAAGAGAGATACCGAGGATAGGATTTCAAAAAGTGGATCAGATAGCACAAAAGTTGGGAATTGGCAAAAATTCCGAAAGCAGGGTGCAGCAGGGTATAATATACTTTATGTGGAGACTGGCAGGTGATGGGAGCACTTATATTCCGGAAACCGAATTCAAGGAAAAAGTGGGAGCATGGCTTGATGTTCCCGGGGATTTGGTTGCGTCCTCCACGATCGATCTGATATTAGAGGGTATATTGAGCATGGAGCTGATAGATGAAAGGAAATGTATATTTCTTTCGCAATATAACGATGCGGAAAAAAGAGTGTGTAAGAATTTATTTGATCTAAAAAATACCGTTAACAGTGAATCGGTAGCCAATGCTGAAGCCGTTATAAAACAGGTGGAAGATGAGAGCGGCATAACGCTTGCAGAAAACCAGAAGGAAGCTGTAAAATTTACATTGGAAGAAAATATATCCGTCATAACCGGAGGACCCGGTACGGGTAAAACCACAATAATCAATACTATAATAAAGATATTTAAAAATACCGGGAAAAGAGTTGCAATAGCGGCACCTACAGGAAGGGCTGCAAAAAGGATAACGGAAACAAGCGGAGAAGATGCTCTGACTATACACCGATTGCTTGAATATTATTATTCGGACAGTTCGGAGGAGATGATATTCGGAAAAAATAGGGAGAATAAACTTGAGTATGACGTGGTTATAATAGATGAGATCTCGATGGTGGATCTAATGCTGATGGATGCTCTTCTGGAAGCTTTGAAATATGGGACAAGACTCATAATGGTAGGCGATGCGGATCAGCTGCCTCCTGTTGGGGCCGGAAGTGTGCTTAGAGATATTTTAGACAGTGATATCATGTCGGTGGTGAAGCTGAAGGAAATTTTCCGACAGGCGGGAGAAAGCCTGATAACTGTTAATGCACATAGAATAAACAAAGGTGAATATCCTTTTTACAACGAAAAGGGCAAGGATTTTTTTCTTTTGCGCAAGGACAGTGATCAGGAGATCCTTGATACCGTAATTGATTTGTGCGGGAACAGACTTCCGGATTATATCGAGGATTGTGAGCCTGTGAAGGATATTCAGATTTTGACACCGAGCAAAAAAGGTATGATAGGCAGCATCAATTTGAATAAGGAGTTGCAGAGGCTTTTTAATCCCCAAAATCCGAAAGTTGCCGAGAAAAGCATCGGAGAGAGGATTTTCCGGGAAGGGGATAAGGTTATGCAGATCAGAAATAATTACAAACTTTCCTGGAAAAATATGAAAACTTTTGAAGAGGGAGAGGGAATTTTTAACGGTGATGTAGGATATATAGATAATATTGATTTGCAAAATAATACAATAGGAGTTATATTCGACAACATAAGGTATGTTGTCTATGAATTTAGTGAATTGGACGAGCTTGATTTGGCATATGCGGTTACGGTTCATAAAAGCCAGGGTAGTGAGTTTCCTGTCGTTATAATTCCTGTGGGACATGTTCCGCCGCTGCTCGGAACAAGGAATTTGCTATATACGGCTGTTACAAGGGGGAAGTCATTGGTAATTCTCGTAGGGAGTGAAAGAAAAGTGAGAGGTATGGTTGATAACAATTATGTGAACAGAAGATATTCAGGATTGTCATTCAGGCTCAGGGAAAGACTTGTTAACGGGCAGTACGGAGTGTGGTGATATGACGGAACAGATAAACAGTACTAAAATGAGTCGCTCGGGAATGGTGGTGGAGATCGTTCTTGATTTTATATTCCCTGAAAAGTTGTATTGTATATCTTGCGGAAATTTGATTACAAAAGAGACACCTTTCGGTCTTTGTGCAGAATGCAGTGAAGATATCTCATGGATAAGAGAAAATGCCTGTTTTAGGTGCGGAAGAGAAACCGGAAAAACAAACATGTTCTGTACTTGTTGCAGAGACAGAGCGGAGCATTCATATATAGACAGAGGATTTTTGTGTGTAAATTATAGAGAAAGAGAAAAAATGATCGTTCGCAGGCTTAAATATAGTGCGCAGCCTTATCTTGCGAAACAAATTGCGGAGATTATGTATGCCAAACTTTCAGCTTGCGACGTATCTGTAGACATACTGGTTGCGGTTCCGATGCATAAAAAAAGAAAAAGCCGGAGAGGATACAATCAAGCGGACTTGATTTCAAAATATTTGGCAAAACTGATGAACATGATGTTTGTGAAAGATGCGATTATCAGGATTATTGATACAAAACCCATGTCGGACCTTGATGCATCGGAAAGGAGAATAAATGTTGAGTCGGCTTTTATTTTAAACGCAGACAGCAGATGGTCGGAATATATAAAAGATAAAAGTGTATTGTTGATAGATGATGTATATACTACGGGGAATACGGCAGAAGCATGTGCAAAAATTTTGAAAGGGGCAGGAGCAAAAAAAGTTTATTTTTGTGCTTTCGCATCTGCGAGGTCGGATATGGTGACAGCTCAGGTCTGTGGTTGAAAATCCAAGCCAGCTGCGGGCAAAAGGATCCACGTAAGCTGGACCGCAAGGCGGCAGTGAGCATGGCGCAGTTTAGAGGTAAGTCCTGAGAAATTCTCATAAAGGCAAGTGTGGGGGCAAAGACCAGGTCAGCTGAGTTGTCACCATATCCGATTTGTCGGATAAGTAAAACAGTATTATATCATATCATTGCTTGTGGTATAATAAATACCGTAAGGAACTTAAATTGCAGTTCTTATACAGAATTTAGTGTCGTTCGGGAAATTCGCTCGATTAATCAAAAGAGTGAGCGAATGTGCACATGGTTGATTATATCATGTGAAAACATGGTATAATCATTGTAAGATAAATCAAATGGAGGTGTGTCTTATGAAGGTTATCATAACTACAAAGAATTTTAGTGCAAGCGACAATCTTAAGGAAAAAATTGAAGCTAAAATCGGTAAGCTTGAGAAATATTTTTCCGATGATATAGTGGCGAACATAATGCTTTCCAGAGAAAGGAACCGTGATAAGCTTGAAGCCACTATAAATGTAAAAGGGACGATTTTCAGAGCGGAGGAAGTTTCCGACGATATTTATACAAGTCTTGATAAAGCGATGGACAAGCTTTCGGGACAAATGTCGAGATTTAAATCAAGATTGCAGAAAAAGCACAAAGGCGGAAGAGATATTTTGTTTGAATGTTTGCCTGAAAACGATGACAGGGAAGAAGAACTGAAAATCTCGAAAATAAAAGAGTTTGAGCTCAGACCTATGTCAACGGATGAAGCTGTTATGCAGATGGAGCTTATCGGGCATGATTTTTTTGTTTTTATGAACATGGACACAGCTTCGGTAAATATAGTGTATAAGAGAAAAGGTGACAGTTATGGATTGCTTGAACCTAAATATTGATAATAGTTTTGTTTGAGAGTTTTAATCAAGCAGGAGGCGGTCATATGACCGCCTCCTGCTTGATTAAATTGACATATAAATTTAATTGAATTACGGGTTGTGCGGCTATTGAAAAAAGTATAAAACTTATGTAGAATATATATGTATAGAAAAAATTAGAGGGAAGGTTTTGCAATGGAGTTGCTTACGAGTGTTTTGTCGGAGATAGGAATTTTAGATGTTATAGATATTCTGATAGTCGCTTTTGTTGTCTATAAATTGTTCGGACTTATAATGGAAACACGAGCGGAGCAGCTGATAAAAGGGCTGTTGATTTTGGTAGCGGCCACATTTTTGGCGGATAAACTTCATTTATATACCCTATATTTTTTGTTGAAAGGAACGACGACACTGGGCGTATTTGCTTTGGTCGTAGTTTTTCAGCCCGAGCTCAGAAGAGCACTTGAATATATGGGTAGAAGTAAATTTCTCAAGCCCAAATTCACAAAGATAGATAAAGAACGGGCAAAGAATATCACAAAGAGCGTTTCGAAAGCAATAGACTATTTTTCCGCCAACAAAACGGGAGCACTGATAATAATAGAGAGAGAAACCAGCCTGAGTGATATTGCAGAAACCGGAACGTATTTAAATGCGGAAATTTCTACGGAACTTTTGGGAAATATATTTTATGAGGGAGCACCGCTGCATGACGGTGCGGTTATAATAAGGCAGGATAAAATTTTGGCAGCAGGTTGTGTGCTGCCTTTAACACAAAATAAAGGCTTGAGCAAGGATTTGGGGACAAGACACAGAGCGGGACTCGGGATAACGGAAAACTCGGATGCCATAACATTCATAGTTTCAGAAGAAAGCGGAGTTATTTCGATTGCAACGGACGGGGCGCTGACAAGATTTTTAGATATTAAAAGTGTCGACAAAGCATTGCTTAATATATACTTTGGACAGATAACAGAAGGTCGGGAAAAAGGAATGAAAGCCGCCATAAATAAGTTTAAAAGCAGGAATGGGGGCAAAGATAAATGAAGAGACATAGAAACTTTTATAAAATATTGTCCATTGCGATCGCAGTTTTCCTTTGGCTTTATGTTTTCATAGAGGTAAGTCCGATGACGACAAGTACTTTCCGTGATGTAAAAGTCCAGATGGAAAATGAAAATATTTTAGAAAGCAGAGGGCTTGCTATTTTAAGTGTACAGCCTGAAAATATAGATGTAAATGTCGAAGGTAAGAGAGGTAACTTTTTTCAACTGAAGCATACAGATATACTGGCGACTTTGGATTGTGCCGAATTACATGAAGGGATAAACGTTGTCCCTGTAAGAGTCGTTCTTCCTGACAGTTATAAAGTTGCATCAAAGAAACCTGCTAAAATTTCGGTCAGGGTTGAGAAAAAACTTATACAGAAAAAAAATACCGTCATCAAATTTAAGCAAACGTTGGGCGGAAATAAGGAAATAGGCAAAATCGAAATGTCACATAGACAAATGAAAGTTACGGGACCTAAATCAATGCTCAGAAGAGTTCATCATATAGAAGTTCCGGTAAGCGATGCGGATATAATGAGAAGCAACGGCTCGATTAAAGTAAAACCGATCCCTGTTTCCCGGAGCGGAGAGAAAATAGACAGAGTTAAAATTTTAGGAGGAAAGGTTACGGTAAATGCAAGTGTGCTTACTCTTAAATCAGTTCCTTTTGAAGTTAAAGTGACGGGGCAGGCGGCAAAGGGATATAGGATTTCCGATGTTGTGATGCCGAGAAATATTTATATAAAGGGTGACGAAAAAGCTCTTGAAGAAATTGATATTATAAAAGCGGATACCATATCCATTGAAGGGGTAACGAGTGACGGCAAGGTTAGGGTAAAACCTAATATGCCGCGAGGGGTGGAGCTCTCTGTCAAAAACAGCAGAATCTTTGTTTCATATAAGGTGAACGAAATACAAAAGAGAAAGTTTTCTTTCAAGGCGGATGAGATACAGATAGTCGGAGGCGAAAATATAAGGATAGTCACTCCTGAAGTGGAAGTGATTCTTTACGGGGATAATAATGTCTTAGATAATATAACTAAAGAGAGTTTGCAGCCATATATTGAGATTGACGAAAACGCGGCGAGGGATCATCGTGCAACGGTAAAACTCAAGTCCGTGGGAGACGGGATAACTTATGATACAAGACCGATGACAATAGTTTATGAAGAAATTAAAGAGTGAGAGTAATATGGAAGCGGATAAACAGAGAAACAGTAAAAGAGACATCGAGACGGTGAAAGGTTAAGATCTTAAAACAAAAAACGAAAGACGGTAAAAGCGAGGAGAGTATATATGGGGAGATTGTTCGGAACCGATGGAGTCAGAGGTATTGCAAATACGGAACTCACACCGGAGCTGGCTTTTAAGCTCGGTAAAGTAGGTACTTATGTCTTGAAAAAAGAAAACAAAAGGCCGGTAGTTTTGATAGGAAAAGATACGAGAGTATCGGGGGACATGTTTGAAAGTGCCCTTAGTGCCGGGATATTGGCTATGGGAGGAAATGTTATAAAGCTTGGAGTTTTACCTACTCCCGCAGTAGCTTTTCTGGTTAAGAAATATGAGGCTGCAGCAGGCATTATGATTTCCGCTTCACATAATCCATATGAATATAACGGGATAAAATTTTTCAATGATGAAGGGTTTAAGCTGGACGATTCGATAGAGGATGAGATAGAAGAACTTATTGTCAGGAACATAGATATTACCGGACATATAAAAGGAGATTTGCTCGGAAAAGCTTTAGACGGTGAAGAGCAGGCACTGGATAGTTATGTTGAGTTTTTAATCTCTACGGTAGATGTGGATTTCAAAGGTATGAAAGTGGTTCTCGATTGTGCAAACGGAGCTGCATATCAAGTTGCGGAAAAAGTTTTTAACAGGTTGGGAGCACACACTATAGCAATAAATAACAAGCCTGACGGTATAAATATAAATGAACTTTGCGGATCCACGAGCCCGGAGAGTTTGCAGAAAAAAGTTTTAAAGGAACATGCAGACGTAGGACTTGCATTTGACGGAGATGCGGACAGGCTCATAGTTGTCGATGAAAAGGGACAGATAACGGATGGAGATAAAACGATCTTTATATGCGCAAAACATTTGAAAAATAAGGGAATATTGAGAAACAATAAAGTGACGGTTACCGTTATGAGCAATATAGGATTTCATAAGGCGTGTGCAAAGGAAGAAATAAAAGTTGATACGACGAAGGTAGGAGACAGATATGTTCTTGAAAGTATGCTTAAATCGGGGAGTATTATAGGAGGAGAGCAATCAGGTCATATAATATTTTTAAATCATACGACGACAGGAGACGGTATTTTATCGGCGCTTCAATTTATGCAGGCAATAAAAGAATCGGGAAAGAGACCGTCAGAAATGGCGGAAGAGATGGTTGTTTATCCGCAAGTATTGAAAAATGCAAAAATTAAGCGTGAGAACAGAGAAAACTTTGATAAAGATACCGAAATAAAAGAGAAAATTTCTCAAACGGAGAAGCTCGTAGGAAGTAACGGTAGAGTTTTAATAAGACCGTCGGGAACCGAACCTTTGATAAGAGTAATGCTTGAGGGTGACGATTCTGTAAAAATCGAAAGGCTTGCGGGTGAACTTGCAGGCTTTATTGAAGAGAGATTGGGATAATTTTAGGAGGTAGTTATGTGCGGCATAGTTGGGTACATAGGTAGTGAAAAGGCGACGGATGTTATAGTATCAGGATTGAAAAAGCTTGAATATAGAGGATATGATTCATCCGGGATCGCTGTTGTAGATAACGGAAAACTTGAAATTCTAAAGAAACAGGGAAGGATTTCAAATTTAGAAAAAGAGCTTGATAAAAAACCGATTTCGGGGACTCTCGGCATAGGGCATACTCGTTGGGCAACACATGGAGAACCGTCAGATGAGAACGCACACCCGCATAGGAGCATGGACGGCAAGATAGCGGTAGTTCACAACGGAATAATTGAAAATTATATAGAACTCAAAAAAAAGCTTGCGGATGAACATGGAATAAGATTCTCGTCCGGAACAGATACGGAGATAATAGCACATTTGATAAGCGTATATTATAAAGGGGATTTGTTTGAAGCGGTTGTAAGAGCATGTAAGGATATGGAGGGAGCATACGGCCTCGGAGTGATAAGCTCCGATGAACCGGAGAAGATGGTGGCTGTGAGAAAAGACAGTCCGCTTATTGTCGGGTTGTCTGAAAACGGTAATTTTATCGCTTCCGATATTCCGGCACTGCTCAAGTATACAAGAGATATATATCTTTTGGAAAATAATGAAACTGTTGTTTTAAGCAGAAATTCTGTGGAAATTTTTGACAAGAATCTGAATCCGGTGAAAAGAGATGTTTATCATGTAGATTGGGATGAAACCGCTGCAGAAAAAGATGGATATGAGCATTTTATGCTGAAAGAAATACATGAACAGCCTAAGGGAATCTTTGAAACGCTTAATAGAAGAATTGATGATGCGGGGAATATAGTGCTTGACGGAATCAACATGTCCAAAGAAGATATTATGAAGATAGACAAGGTATATATAGTTGCCTGCGGGACAGCCTATCATGCAGGGCTTGTGGGTAAAAACACTATAGAGAAGCTCGCAGGAATTCCTTGTGAGGTGGATGTGGCATCGGAATTCAGATATAGAGATCCGTTTGTGAATGAGCACACATTATTTATTGCGATCAGTCAATCAGGGGAAACATCCGATACACTTGCAGCATTGAGAGAAGCAAAGAGGAGAGGAGCGCGAGTGCTCTCGGTTGTAAACGTTGTTGGCAGCTCGGTGGCACGTGAATCGGATGATGTTTTTTATACGTGGGCGGGACCGGAGATTGCGGTAGCATCTACAAAAGCTTATACCACACAGCTTGTATGTATGTATCTAATAGGTCTTTATATGGGCAGAACTGTAGGCAAAATAGACGATGATATTTATGAGATGTATATAAAAGAGCTTTCAGAAATTCCGGAAAAGCTTGAGAGATTTTTGGAAAAAGAAGATGAAATCCATAGGACGGCAGAGAGGATATATAAAAGAAAGCAGGTATTCTTTATAGGAAGAGGCCTTGATGCGGGTGTGAGTTATGAGGGATCTTTGAAACTCAAGGAGATTTCTTACATAAATTCTTTTGCAATAGCGGCAGGAGAGCTTAAACACGGAACGATAGCACTTATGGAAAAGGGAACAATTGTAATAGCTCTTGCGACACAAGATATTTTATATGACAAATTGCTTTCAAATATTGAAGAAGTTAAAGCCAGAGGGGCATATGTCATAGGAATCGCAAAAGAAAGTAACCGAAAAATTGAAGAAAAAGCGGATGAAGTTATATTTATTCCCGATTGTAGGGATGAAGTGAGTCCTTTGCTTTCGGTAGTTCCGTTACAGTTGTTGTCCTATTATGTTGCCAAGCTTAGAGGGTGCGATATCGATAAGCCTAAAAATCTTGCAAAGTCAGTTACAGTGGAATAGCTTCGTATTTAACGGGGTGTAAGGTTAAACGGAAAAAGGAGCGGAGAGAGTATTATGAAAAAAGTTTTAGAATTGATCTTATGTGCAGTGCTTATATTTTCTGCGACTGCATTGACGGCATGTGAAGATAAAGACGATGATAATGTAAAAGAAAAAAAGACGGTAATGCAGATAAAAGCCAAGTTATATTTTGCAAATGAAGACTATATAAATCTTGGAGATGAATCAAAGGGTGTGGTGGCACAGCCTGTAGAAAAGACGATTGAACTTGAGTCTGATGACCATGATAAGGAAGATATTTATGAAGAAGTTTTAAAATCACTTGAGAGTTATGTGCCGGGAAGCGGTCAGATAAATTGTTTGGCAAATGATATGATAGACGGTGTAAAAATTTTCGGAGATGAAGTTATAGTTGATATGGAGAGCGATAAAATAACAAGTATAAGTGATTTGGAAGAAAAGGTGATAATCGCACAGATAGTAGACACTCTTATGGATACTTTCCCTAAAATCAAGAAAGTAAGGTTTACAGTAGATGAAAATAACAAGGATACCCTTAACGGGCATGTCGATATAACACAGCCGTTTTCGGAGCATATAAAGTGATGTTTTAATATATAAAAAAACACAAAAAGTAATTAACAGTTTATAGCTGAATTGTTTATATCCGATTGGGAGGGGTATGAATTGAGATTTGCGAACAGAACGGTAAATCTTTATGAAGAAAGTCATGATTTGATCGATATGATGAGACAGGTGGATATGCCTGACATGATAAATTTTTCGGGAGGATTTCCGTCACCTGAGGGATATCCTATATTTGATATAAAGACCGCCATGATTGAAGTTTTGAGAAAAGATGCGAAAGCGGCGCTCAGCTACGGGTCTACTGTAGGGATAGACAGTCTTAGAGAGCATATATCCGAACGAATGAACGATAAATTTTCTCTTAAGACACAAAAAGATGAAATTATAATTTTGAGCGGATCACAGCAGGGGCTAGATTTATCAGGATTGCTTTTTATTAATCCCGGAGATGTTGTTATATTTGAAAAACCCTCTTATTTGGGTGCACTTAATGCTATGAAACCCTATGAAGCGAAGCTCATAGGAGTTAATATGGATGATGACGGGTTGAACTTGGAAGAACTGAAAAAAGTCCTTGACAGTTATGGAGATAAAGTTAAAGTCATATATGTAAATCCGGATCATCAGAACCCCACGGGAAGATCGTGGTCAAAAAAACGCAGAGAAGACTTTATAGAGCTTGTTGAAGGTTATGATGTCGCAGTGCTTGAAGATGGAGCATATGGGGAGATTTCATATACGGGAAATACGGAAAAGCCTCTGATGTTCTATGATAAAAAGGGGCAGGTTGTTTATTTGGGAACGTTTTCCAAAATCCTATGCCCCGGTCTAAGAATCGGATGGATATGTGCATCAAAGGAATTGATAGAAAAGTATCTAATGCTTAAAAGCAGTGTGGATCTTTCGGGGGCAACAATTTTACAGATGGTTGTATCACATTATCTTGATACGAAAGATATTGACAAGCATATTTCAGATATTGTGGACTTATATAAAAGGCGAAGAGATGTGATGCTTGACATGCTTAACAAGTACTTTCCGGCAGATGTTGAGTATAATGTTCCGAGAGGAGGACTTTTTATATGGGTCACTTTGCCTGACGGGAAGAGTGCCGGAGAGCTTCTGAGGCGTGCCGTTAAAAGAAAAGTAATATTCATGCCGGGAGAAGCGTTTTTTCCGGACCGTGAAGATGAAAGATCTTTCAGGCTTAATTTCACAAATATGAGCGATGCGAATATAGCTGCCGGAATGGAAATTTTGGGAGAGATAACTTCAGATTATCTTAGCCGCTGTTATAAATAGCGGCTAAGATAATTGTTCATACGTTCCATTGTCTTTTTTTCACCGAGTATCTGTTGAATTTCCCATATGTCCGGAGAATTGGATCTGCCGGTCAGAGCTATCCTTATAACGGTACTTACATGTCCCACATGTCCCTTGTAATCTTCGGGATTTTTTTTGTAATCCTTAGGTTTTGCGGCATATCCCATGGATACTGCCAGGTCTCTTATCTTAGCAAACCAATTTTCCTGGTCGTCATTATGAGAGTAGTTTTTTACATAACTTTTTATTATAGCGGCGGCATCTTCCTTATTCACATTTTCAGGAAGTGGATTTTCTATTTCAAAGTATTCATCAAAGAAATATTTTATGAATGTGAATATTTGGTCGCAGTAAGCAAGGTCTTTTCTCGGTTTAGGACCTGTTCTGTCTATTGCAAGAATTTTTAAAAGCATATCTTTGTGTGCTTTTATGACTTCGGCTTTAGCAGGGTCCGTTAAATCAGCCCAAGCCGACAGATAAGAATATATGTCTTCTTCACTCATTCGAGAAAGAGTCTCTTTGCTCACGTCATTAAGTTTATCCAGATCAAACAGAGTGCCCGAGTTACTCATTTTCTCAGTAGAAAACGGGAATTCCGAAATGGGAGCATCAGGGTGTTCGGATCTCCATTCTTCAAAGTTGGAATTAAGTATTGTAAGCATGTAGTCACTTACCGCTTCGGGGATATACCCCTGATTCCTGTAATATTCGAGGGAGAGTTCCGGATCCTTTCTTTTTGAGAGCTTTCTTTTTGTATCACCGTCCATTTTCATAAGTACGGTCGTATGGCAGTACTCGGGAAGTTTGAAGCCCATTATATTGAACAATTCGAAATGTATAGGAAGAGAAGAGAGCCATTCTTCGCCCCTTACAACATGTGTCGTTCGCATCAAATGATCATCGATTACATGTGCAAAATGATAGGTAGGTATACCTGTTTTTTTCAGTATCACTATATCCATTTCGTTTTCGGGCATGGAGAGTTCTCCACGTATCCCGTCAATGATTTTAAAGTATTTTTCAGGATTGCCGGAAGAACGAAGCCGTATGACATACTCCATACCGGCATCAAGCTTTTCAATTATCTGACTTAATGTTAAGTTTCTGTGCTTGGCCCATTTACCGTAATAACCGGGATTGGCTTTTATCGCTTCCTGTTCCTTTCTTATAGAATCAAGTTCTTCTTCCGTACAGAAGCATGGATATGCCAAACCTTTTCTTACTAAATCCTTGGCATAGCATTGATATATTTCAGCACGGTCACTTTGTTTGTAGGGACCGTAATCTCCTTTTTCTCCATCGACAGTCGCACCTTCATCAAAATGTATTCCGAAATAATCAAGAGAATTTATAAGTGAAGGTATAGCACCTTCAACCTCTCTTTTATGATCGGTATCTTCTATCCTGAGAAAAAAAATGCCCCCGCCTGTGTGAGCTAATCTTTCATCGGCAAATGCTCCATAGAGATTTCCTAAGTGTATAAAGCCTGTGGGGCTCGGCCCCAGCCTTGTTACCCGCGCCCCTTCGGGAAGATGCCTGTCGGGATATTTTGTTTCGTAATGCTCCGGCGTGGTGTCTGTTGTAGGAAATAGTATTTCTGATAATTTTTTATGATCCATTTCAATTTTCTCCTAAAATATTTTTATACATTTTATCATAAAAATAAGGTGCATGAAAGTGTTTTCAGTATGTATAAACATGATAAGCGGGAACCGGTAAGTTGCTGAATCGGATATAATAACTGAAATGGTAAAAAATTTATATTTTTTAAGTTGACTTTAAAAATTTGTTAAGATAAAATAAAGGATAATTGTGGAATGAATGTAAAATGGGGGCTCTTTTAGGGAAATATAATCAGAGAGGGCTCTGCTAAAAAAAGGGGAGGATTTAATGAAAATTAAAAGAAAATTTATAATTGCGATGGCTTGCATCGTTAGTTTAGTAATGTGTAATGTTTTGGACTTTGCTAACGTTAATTTGGAGTCATATGCAAATGCGGCCACGTTTCAGATAACGTATAATGCAAATGGCGGTGTAAATCCGCCTGAACCTCAAAGAGACATTGTTGATGATACGGTTGTCTTGTTAAAAGATAAAGAGGGGATGACGAAGCCCGGGTTTAAGTTTGACGGATGGACTCGGAACCAGCATAATACAGGTAAAGTATACAGACCTTATGAAAAATTTAAAATGCCGCGTGAAAATGTCACGTTCTATGCAAAATGGATACCGGCTTCAGACCCCGGGACAGGAGGAATGAGCGTTATAAAATATACCAAAAAGTATCAAACCGATACTTGGCAACAAGATACTTGGATGGCAAAAGACGGTGACGACATTTTATACAAGGTTGAGATATATAATAACGGATCAAAAAAACTTACAGATATAGAAGTTGACGATAAAATGTTACTGGGTGGGAGTTCTGAGGAAGTTCCGGAAGAAAATTATTCCGGATTTGATATAGATCCCACATCTACAGTCAGTGTCGGCAAGGTACAAAAGGTTGATAAAAGAAAACTTAGGATTGCAAGTATGGAGCCCGGCGAAGTGTTACGGCTCACATATTCTGTTGAAATACCTACAGTCGGAGGATCAGGGGAGAGGATATGGACCAATACGGTTACGGCAACGGATGAAAACGGTATCACGGATAATGATTCATGTAGAGTTCATGCCGAACCTAAACCGCCTAAGAATCTTAAAATCAGGAAAGTAGGGGATCGAACGACTGTTGAAGCCGGAGATATAGTGACATATACAGTTACAGTAAAAAATAACGGACTGCAAAATCTTGTCGGTGTGGATATAACGGACGATTTGGCGGGAATCCCCGCAGGAAATGTTGTGGAGTTCAAGCTTGATACGTCGTCAACGGTAGATCAGAGCCCGGGAAATGTCACAATCAAAGCGGATAAAACCGGAGCCAATATAATGGATTTCCCAAAAGATAAAATAGCCAGATTTATATATAAGATTAAGATACCGGATGATGCACTTGAGAATCAGATGTTTACAAATAATGTTCAGGCTGTAGACACGGACGGGACGATGGCGAGTGACAGCTGGAGGGTAGTGGTAAAAGCATCACAGGATAGGCTTGAGATTAAAAAAAGTGTTGATAAGAATACTGCAAAGCGGGGAGAAAAGGTAAAATATACCGTAAGTGTCAAGAATATATCGGGGACAAAATTAAAAGATGTAAAAGTAAAAGACTCTCTTGACGGGGTAACCCTTACTCAAACTTCGGGTAATATTACGGTAACCACAAACGGTAATCAGGCTAATATAGGTATATTCAATCCTGATGAAACCGTTACATTTGAATATGAATACACCGTTCCGGCAACAGCAGCCGGAGGTTCAAAGATAGAAAATATAGCAACGGCAACAGATCCTAAGGGGAAGGAGTATACTGCCAGGCAGGAAGTCACAGTTGAGGGAGAACCTGAACTTACAGTTAAAAAGACTGTAGATAAACCGATAGTTGAAGCGGGAGATATAGTAACATATACGCTTTCAGTAAAAAACAGCGGAGAAGTAGACCTTTCAAATGTTGAAGTAAATGACATAATGCCGGGAGTTGATCCTGCAAACTTTATTGACTTTAATCTTGATCCAAGCTCAACAGCGGATCAGACACCGGGAAATATCACTATAAAGGCAAATAAAAGAGGAGCCGATATAGTAAGCTTAAAGAAAGGCAAAGAAGCCAAGTTTACGTATAAGGTAAAGATTCCTCTAAATTCAAACGTCGGCAAAGTATGGACAAATACGGCGACGGCAACAGCAGCAGACGGAACGACTGCAAATGATAATTGTAGTGTTACAGTAAAAGCTATGACGGATAAGATCGTTA
>CAJPNN010000019.1 GCA_905372035.1 Bacillota bacterium
TGCATTGCGGAACATTTATATATTCGCGATTTTGAATATGCTGTGATATCTAATGATTCCATATCTATACAACAATACGATTCAATTGATTCGGAACATAGTTACCCCAAAGGAGATGTTTATTCCGGGATGCAGTATATTGACTATACTCCTGATAATGAAGTTTATAGATATGTTATCAAAAAAGATATTCCCGCAAAGATTATAGGTATACAGCTTATGCCGGAATATTACGATATGTACCTGAAAAGAGAATTTGGTATAAACAGCATCAATCTTAAAGAAGATCTGAAATCATTTCCGCATGGTATTTCCATTCCTGAAATATCATCTGTTTTTAACCGGATTCGTAATTTTAAGGGTAATGAATACAGTTCAAAGTTATTTTTCAAAAGCAAAATTGATGAATTGACCGCCATCATTATTCAAAAAGCAGATATATTTCGAGACTTAAATGCAAGTGTTTCCGTTGCAGATCGAAATGCCGTTATGGAAATCACGGAATATTTGAGTCAAAATTTATCAAAGAATTTTTCGCTGACAGAATTGTCGGCAGATGCCTATATGAGTGTTTCAAAATTCAAGTATGTATTTAAGACTGTTGTCGGTCAATCTGTTTCAGAATATATGACACAAAAAAGAATGGAACATGCTTGTGAAATGTTATCATATAGTAATTTGTATATTGCAGAGATTGCCCATCTCGTTGGATATAAAAATGCCGGAAGTTTTTCTTCTCAATTTAAAAAATATATAGGAGTACTCCCAAATGATTATAGATTGAGCAGAGCTGATATTTACGTAAATTCAGGTTAATATATATGATTGGTATTGTTAGACCGTAGAAATAAGAAATCATATACAACTTAAACAGTGTTATGAAATAAGCGTTGCAGTTATAAAAATTGCAGCGTTTTTTCTTTGTACTCTTCGGTAAAAAGTGAATTTCTGTTGTTGTGGAAATTGAGGGATAAGTAGAATAGCAAGCATAGAATAAAGGGTATCCTTTCCGTAAAAATTTTCTATATCCCGTTAATAACGACAATTTACCGATAATGTGTTATAATAAACGCTGGCTAAATATAAAGGATTTTTTTGCGGCGTTGCCGAGATGTAGCGTTTATTGAAACACATCTTTTTGACTTAACGATGTGTTATAATAAACGCTGGCTAAATATAAAAGATTCTTTGCGGCGTTGCCGAGATGTGGCGTTTATTGAAACACATCTTTTTGACTTAACGATGTGTTATAATAAACGCTGATAATTGAAAATACAACATTAGGGGGAAAACATATAGATGTCACTTATATATTGTAATGATTTGACTTTTAAGTATGATGGACATATCGCATTGCAAAATGCGACATTCCATGTGAATGAGGGGGATTATCTGGGAATCGTAGGCGAAAACGGCTCCGGAAAGAGCACACTTATAAAAGGTATCTTAAACTTAAAAGCTCCTTCAAGCGGAACTATAAGCTTTGGTGAGGGTCTTTCTTTAAATGATGTGGGATATTTACCGCAACAAACCGCTGCACAAAAAGATTTTCCTGCAAGCGTTTATGAAGTAGTCCTTTCAGGAAAACAAAATAAAAAAAGATTTATACCCATATATAACAGTCACGATCGTGAAGAAGTCGATAACAACTTAAAACTTTTAGGCATATCAAATTTAAAGCATTCGTGTTATCGTGAATTGTCAGGCGGTCAGCAGCAAAGAGTCTTACTTGCACGAGCACTTTGTGCAGCAAAGAAAATGATTTTGTTGGACGAGCCTGTTTCCGGTCTTGATCCCAAAATAACAAATGAGATGTACAACCTTATACAAAAACTGAACAAAGAAGAGGGTATAACAATAATAATGGTATCTCATGATGTAAAAAGCATAGTTAAATACTCAACTCATATATTGCATCTCAGCGGACATGGACATTTTTTCGGTACTACAAACGAATATAAGAAAAGCCGTCTCGGATTTGAGTTTCTCGGAGGTGAAGCCGATGTTTAATCTGTTTGCAGAAATGATTACATATCCGTTTATCATGAGAGCATTAATCGTAGGCACTTTAGTATCACTATGCGCCGCACTTTTAGGCGTAAGCTTGGTCCTAAAAAGATATTCCATGATAGGAGATTGTCTTTCACATGTAGCTTTCGGCGCTATGGCAATCGCTCTTGTTTTAGGAACGGCTCCGCTTACTGTCGGAATTCCGATAGTTGTGCTCTCCGCATTTATGATCTTGCGCCTTAGTGAAAACGGCAAAATGAAAGGAGATGCAGTCATTGCCCTGATCTCCAGCAGCGCTCTTGCTATAGGTGTAATGTCCATATCCATAAAATCCGGCATGAATACCGACATATGCAACTATATGTTCGGAAGCATACTTGCAATGAGCCACAGCGATGTACATCTGAGCATAATCCTTTCGATAATAGTACTTATTTTGTTTGTGATATTCTACAACAAAATATTTGCTGTAACCTTTGACGAAAGCTTTGCTAAAGCCACAGGAACAAATACCGAGCTTTACAATATGCTCATAGCTGCGCTGACATCCATAACCATCGTTATAGGTATGAGAATGATGGGCGCACTTTTGATATCAAGCCTTATAATCTTCCCTACGCTCTCATCTATGAGAGTTTGCAAGAGATTCAAAACGGTTATAATATCTTCCGCTATAATCTCTACACTTTGTTTCTTCCTTGGAATGGGAGTGTCATATATATTTTCTACTCCTACCGGATCCAGCATCGTGTGTCTCAATATAATAGTTTTTCTTACCATGTTCAGCATAGGGAAAATTATTGAGAAAAGATAAATCGAAATATATTTTGTGGAAATAAAATAAACTGAATAACATCTGTTAAAATCTTTAAAAACCTGCCTGCATGTTGACGTATCAGCCCATATTTGATATTATATCCATTGTTTGTGTGCCTGTAGCTCATCCGGATAGAGCGTTAGACTCCGACTCTAAAGGCAGTAGGTTCGAATCCTATCAGGCACACCATTTTTTTCATTCATATTTTTTAACTCAGAGCAACATCCAATGCCATCATAAGAGTAAACCCTACGGCAAACACAAGAACACCGATATTTGAGTGTTCTCCTTCCGACATCTCCGGTATCAGTTCCTCTACTACAACATATATCATGGCTCCTGCCGCAAAGGATAGCAAATACGGCATTGCGGGAATAATAAAACCCGAAGCAATAATAGTGACCGCTCCGAAGATCGGCTCCACAGCACCGGATAAAACGCCGTCAATAAATGCTTTTCCCTTGCTGCGTCCTTCCGCATGTAGAGGCATAGAAATAATAGCACCCTCAGGAAAATTCTGAATGGCGATACCAAGGGATAAAGCAAGTGCTCCTCCTGCCGTAATTTCTGCGGATCCTGTCAGATACCCGGCATATACAATACCGACCGCCATGCCCTCCGGGATATTATGGAGCGTCACAGCTAACACCATCATGGTTGTTCTGGGCAGACGACTCATCGGCCCTTCCGCTTTTTCTGCATTCATATGAAGATGCGGAATGATATTATCGAGGAATAGTAAGAACAGGATACCGCACCAAAATCCGATTGCTGCAGGCACAAATGCGAATCTTCCCATTTCATCCGACTGTTCCATTGCAGGAATTAAAAGACTCCAAATCGAAGCTGCCACCATGACACCTGCTGCAAATCCGGTCAATGCACGTTGAAGGGATTTGCTTAAATTTTTCTTCATAAAAAAAACACACGCCGCACCTGCGGAAGTCCCTATAAAAGGAATCAAAAGACCTATGATGGCTTCATGTTCAAACATTACTGTATTTACTCCTTTCGGATAAAATTATATACTACTGCATTTCATATATTCTAAAGTCGATGCAATCATTCATATTTTAACATAAGGTAATATTTAATTACAGTTTTACGCTCTTCTTTTTTATATGAAAATTATGTGAATTAAATTAAAAGCTTTTCTTAATACAGATATATAGATATATACCGTTATATATCTTGTTATATAAAATAAATATTAAAATACGGGAGCTTGTAAACTCCCGTATTTTAATATTTATTACACCATATCTCTACATTTTCCCCTGTTTAAACATTTAATATTCAGATTATATATGATCCGAAAAAATATTTATACTTCGGTTTTAAATCTTTTTGACAGGGTTAAGATTATTCATTAGAATCAGGTTTATCCAAATCTACAACTTTAGCTCCCTGTGGAATCTTCATGTCTAAAGTACCTGCATATTCCTTCATATTACTACTGAATTTCATATTGAACTTGGCCATATCGTTATCAAAATCAAGATCGCCCTTTTGCATTGTTTTGCTGCCTTCGAAATTCATCTTAAATGTCGATTTTTCTTTATCAACTATTTTTAAATTAAAGTTTGTACTTATCCCTTGCCCCGAATTCGATTCTATGAATTTCACTTTTCCGTTTATTTCAGGCGCTTTGGCTAAGCTCTTTTTGAGTTTTGCAATATCCACATTATTTATTGAACCCTGCTTTACAAAATTCTTAATAATACTTTCCTGATCTATATCCAATGTATAAACCTTGTTTCCGCCTTCTTCCGAAACTTTAAAACTTGAGTCTCCCATGACAGCTTTGACAGCATTGTAAACCTCTTTAAGCTCGGCTATTGTCATAGGTATCATTTCTTCCTCACTGCCACCCGTCATTACAAGCTTTATAAAATCTTTTGCAGTCAGATTTGTACCGTTCATTGTGTTTAACATAAGGTTTTGATAATCCACACCTTGTTCGGAATACATATCTGAAACATTGATCTTATACCAGGTGTTATTATTTTCAACTTTTTGGGTATCGCCGAAATCATTTGCCATCATGTTGAAAAATTTATCTAAAGTCTCGCTGTGTATATACATGATTCCCGTTTTTACATCAAACTTATATTCAAACTTTGCATCTGAAAATAAATCAAAATACTTTTTCATTTCCTTCATGATTTCCGCATCAGGACTCTTTTCATTTACGTCAGTCTGTTCAAATTTTATCTTTGCGGTAAATTCTCCGGTCATATCGGTTCCCTTAACCCTGGAAACGACGTTACCCGTTCCGTTGATCTTAAGTTTTCCTACCTTCTTGCCGTCTTTTTCTACAGGAATAGGGTCTGCAAAATTATTAAAAAGACCGTTTATTGTAAAATCCCCTGTTGACTCATATGCTTTGCCTGCATCACGTATGGAAGAAATATTCGCAGCTTTAACGAGCAAAGAAAAATCTTTATCAGGGTCTCCAAGCTGTGGTAAAACCTTATCTATATCCAAAATTGTTACCGTCTTATATTCTCCGCTCCAGCCCACATTATATCCAAAAGCTTCACTTATAAATCTTGCCGACACATAGGTTCTGTTGACTCTCCGGTCTGCAAAAGCCGGGACATCCATTTCTTCTTTTTTAGTATTGCCTTTTGCATCTTTTATATATACATCATCTCCACCGACTCCGAACCCGACAGTCTTATCGCCTATCACTGCATTTACTGCCTTACTTTTTGCATCATATTTGATATCGCCGTCTTTTGCACCAAGTGCATGGAGCAACGACCTGTATGGAACCATCACCCTGTCATCAATCACCTGTGCATATCCTAAAGCTTTACTCTGCATAATGTACTGTCCGTTGACCATAACCTTTATGCCGTTGTCTTTGTCCCCTGCCGCATAGGTGTTGTCTGCGGATATAAACCCTACAGCAAAAACAAACGCCACCGCAAGCAGAAATCCTGTTATTTTCTTCATCTCCAATCTCCTTTCAATAACAATTACTTTAAAAGAATGATACCACATTTAATGATATCATTCGCCATGCATGTATTCGCTCACTCTTTTTATTAATTGAGCGAGTTTATCGCACGGCATATAAATCTCGTATAATGACTGCATAATCCGAGTTTATCTGTGGTCATTATACCATAAACAGTATCCACTTTCCTACAGATTTTTGAGTATGCAATTTTAATTTAAATAAGCTGAAACCTTTTTGTAACAATCCTCTTTAATTTAGGGAAGATGAAATCCTTTTGTAATAATTCTTTGTAGTTTTTATATCTTTACAGTTTAAAAAGACAGATTTTCCGCTTTTCAACTCAATCACCAATACAGCTCTTATACTTCTTTTTACGTACACTCCGGAATTACCGTATCCTTTAACTCTATACGCTCCGAGACTTATTCTGTCAGTTCCCACACCGTTTACTTTAACAGCATTCGGCAGTTTATCTATCATTTTTATCGAAACTATATCTTTAACTTTTATATCTTCGTCATACAGGGGGGCTTCAATTCTGATAATTTTTCCGGTATCATGTATTTCAATTTCTCCGAAATCCACAGGAATCATCTTTATTCCCAAGACAGCAACACCTATTATTACAAGCAATATTATAAAACTGAAAACTTTTCCCGCAAACGTAGCCATATTAACGGTAACTCCAATGCCCACACGCTTTTCTACAAATACGTTTCTGTCATAAGGATTATAATAGTTCATTCCTCTCCAACAATCATCCTCATCCACAACAATCTTTCCATCCAAAGCACCTGCAAATCGATTCCTTATGTTCTCAACTTTCATATAGGCATAAAACATCGGCGCCGCACTCAAAAATATCTCTCCCGCTATAATCAATCCTATATATATGGTCGCTCCGTTATCCATGTTTTCTATATCCGAAAAGTTATAAAGTAAAGGTAAAAACATTAATGTAGAATAGGATGATATCAGTGCGGCTCTCGTCCACTCTCTTTTAAAAACTCCATTGATTTTTATATTTATATCCGTATTTTCACAGTATGTCGTCACTTTGGTCTTAACTATAACCGCATAAAGAACAATGCTTGTCATAAATATAAGAAAAATTACTCCCAGCAATGCGCTATAGCTGCTATCCCATATATTTTCTTTTTTAAATGTAAAATAACCTACCGCCAAACATATTATCGGTACCGGAACAAACCATTTTGCAGAAACCGGAAAATCTCCTTTAAGTCTGCTCAGCTCCGTATCAACAGTCACAATCCTTCTCATATCACTTTGCCAATCTTTTCGTTTTTTCAAAGCGAGTATTCTCTTATTGTATTTATTAAAACAAATCGTATATCCTCCTATAACCGAGATTGAGTAAATCAACACAAAGAATATAAGTAGAGATATATATTTTGCTACTGCGATAGAGACAAATGCCAACAACAAATATACTATAAACAATATCCTACATTCATATTTAAAGTTCGTCACATTTTCAATAATCTCTTCGTCTTCTTGATTTTCTTTCGGAATTTTAACTCCCAATATCAAAAATCCTTTTTTTACCGAAGATATTATACTTAAATGCATAGCAATAATCATAATCAAACAAACTGACAACATGATCCATTTCATTTTTTCTTCCTCCTGCCAAATCCTGACTTCACATTTATTCTAAAATCGGGCTTTCGACATACTTGATTTTTAAATCTGATATAATGTCTTTGCACATATTCAGTATTTCTTTTTCATCATAACCGTTCAGGCGGGCTTCTACTATCAACAGTTCCAGTTCTCCTTCCATCTTCTCGGAAAACTCTTCTTGTTTCAATACCGTTTCGGATATTTTCGCCCCTTGTCTTCTGTCAATCTCAATATATCCTTCGTTCTTAAGTATGGTATACGCCTTATTAACCGTCATATTATTCACACCGATATCTTCGGCAAGCTGTCTTACAGTAGGCAACTTTTCACCTATACCTATATCTCCTCTTCCTATGCCCAAAACAATCTGATTTCTAAGCTGGACATATATCGGAACACTGCTTTTCATATCAAGTTTTATCAGCATTTCATCCTCCTATGCTCCCAAGTTTTAAAAATTATTCATCAAATTATTCCATATGATGTCTCTTAACCATAGCCTTTGCAATCAACATACTGTACCGCTTTCTTAAAGTGTATAAAATAAAATTCCTTTAACCGTAACTATTATATTCAACATCCTAAAGCTGTAAACATAAAATTAAGTATTATTTGTATCATATATAATAATACAAATAATACTTAATGTCAAGCCTTATCTCAAATAAAAATCACCGAATTTCACTCCGGTGATTCTACATTTTTATCATATTTGCGGCACTACCCCAACATTTGACATAGAACCTTTTTCTCATTTATGACTCTATCCCAACATTTGACATAGAGCCTTTATTTTTTCGCTGTTCTTCTAATTTGTATAGTTATCGAAATATCCCTGAATCAAAACTACCGGAGTTCCTTTATCGCCCGACCCGCTTGTAAGATCACAAAGAGAACCTATGAGATCCGTAAGTCTGCGAGGAGTGGTACCCTGAGAAGTCATGTTTCCTACCAAACTTTCATTTTTCTCCTTTATTCTCCTTGATATTGCCGCCTTAAGTTCCTCTCCTTTAAGATCTCCAAAATCATTATCTGCAAGATATTTTAATTTCAATTCGTTCGGAGTCCCCTCAAGTCCTGACGTGTATCCCGGAGAAACTACAGGATCCGCAAGCTCCCAAATCTTACCTATAGGATCTTTAAATGCACCGTCTCCATAAACCATGACTTCAATTTTCTTTCCGGTTTCTTTTATAAGGCGTGTCTGAACGCTTTCTACAAAAGTTTGACAATCTCTGGGGAACAACTTTACCATATCTTCCGTTGCTTTATTTGAGCCTAATAGCCCGTAATGTTCATTATAACCGCTATTCAAAACAGGCTTTGTAAGTATATCTTCCATAGAAACAACGACTTCCGCTCCACCGTTTTCAAGCAGTCTTTTTGTTCTTTTTCTCGTATGAATGTCACAATTCAATACTTTTTTTGTATATTCCAATATTGATTTAGGATGGTTTGCGAAGATTATCTCAACTTCCGCTCCCTCCGACTTTATTAATTCTTCATAATATGCAACATAATCTACACCTGTAAATTCATGCTTATTTTCACCGAACAACTTCCTATATTTTTCTAAGCTGAGAACATCTGAATAGGGATTCACACCTGCTGCATCAAGCTTATCCCATGAAACCAGTTCATTTCCGACTTCATCACTCGGATAACTCAGCATCAGCACTACTTTTTTTACACCTCTTGCGATCCCTTTTAAGCAAATCGCAAAACGATTTCTCGAAAGTATAGGGAAAATGACACCGATTGTATCTCCTCCAAGTTTGCTGCGAACATCCTGTGCAATGCTGTCAACAGACGCATAATTACCCTGTGCTCTCGCTAATATGGACTCTGTAACACATACGATATCCTTATCTCTAAAATCAATATTTTCCGATTTGGCGGCATCAAGCACACTGTCACATACGATATTCACAAGATCATCACCCTGTCTAATGATGGGGCAACGAATCCCTCTTGAAATTGTTCCCACTTTTCTCTCCATAGTACACCCCTCCAATCAGGTTCCATAGATATGTTTTTATCAATACATTATAGTATTATAAATGAAAAGTTATTAATTGTAAAACGGTTTTTGCCGGACTTGATTCTATATATATTTTTTAACAGTATAAACGAAAAATATATCACTCCCGGTTGAGTTCATATTTTTCGCCATATTTGCAAAATATATAGATAAATGAAACGGGAATTCGAAGCTTCCGACTGGAAACCCCGAATTCCCGCTCCATAATAAGCCTTAGTCACAACTAAAAATTGAAAATTTCTGATTTGATTTCTATATATCGAATCTATTTGATTTTAACTAAGCTTCTGTAAGTCAAAGACAAAAATTAATCTCTTTTAACATCATCAAGCTTATCAGCTTTCAATATTGCGTTCAGAAGAACCGATGCTCCCTCTGTACACTGCTCATCTGATGCAAATTCAGGCTCACAATGTGACAATCCGTCTTTTGTTACTACAAAGATCATAGTTGTAGGAATTACATACGCAACGAACTGTGCGTCATGTCCTGCTCCCGAATGGATAGGCATGTTAGGTATATTCAGTTCATTTGCAGATTCCTGAACAAAGTTTACAAGCTGCTTGTTCCAGTAAACAGTATCTCTTTCCCAAGCAAGTTTAATCTCACATTTACATCCTGCCCACTCCTTGTCAGGAAGAGTCTGAACGATCTTACGAACAGCCTCAAGAACCTTAGGATCTTCATGTCTTACATCAAGTGAAAACTCTACAAAATCAGGAATTACCGTATGTACGCACGGATGGCAGAGAATTTCGCCTGTTGTATATACAAGCTCAGGTCTTCCAAGCTTATCAATTTCATCATGTAAGTAGCAAAGTGCCTGTGATGCTGCATAAAGAGCATCTCTTCTCTTGTTCATAGGGAAAGTTCCCGCATGAGCGGCCTGCCCTGAGAAGTTGATTCTATAATTGAACATACCCAATACGCAATCTACTATACCTACGATCTTGCCTTCGTCCTCAAGGATAGGTCCCTGCTCGATATGTAACTCAAAGTCACACATATAGTCGTCAGGATTGAGTCTGTTCTTCTTGTCTCCCTTGTACTTAAAGTTCTTAAGTCTTTCACCGAAAGTAGTAACACCGTCTTCTACGCTTACGGACTTCATCATATTATCATATTCAAAGTTCTTTGCTATTTCAGCCGGAAGATAGTCGTGGCATACGATACCTGATGACATCATTGCAGGCGGATAAAGTGAACCTTCTTCGTTTGTCCAAATCATAGCAACTATGTCATGTCTATGAGGAATCTTTTCTGCAACTATTGTTTCAAGAACTTCCATAGCTCCGATAACACCGAGAATACCGTCATAATTACCGCCATTCTTTACAGAGTCACAGTGAGATCCTGTAACGATCTTCTTAAGACCCGGCTCTGAACCCGGAAGAGTTGCATACATGTTTGCAACATCATCATAAGTTACGACAGCTCCGATTTTTTCCATTCTTTCTTTAAAATAGTCTCTTGCCTGTAAAGCTTCAGGGCTTAAGGAATATCTTGTGATACCGCCGTGTCCCGCATCTCCGAATTTGGCAAAAGTATGGATTTTTTCGGACATTCTCTCTAAACTACATCTTACCATAATAAAACACCTTCCTTTACATGTTTGTTAGTAGAATTTTATTAATGCAAACGCATACAAGCATGGGCATTAAAAGAAAATATACAAGATGGTTAATTTTCTAAATATTTTGCCCATGTAACTGGTATCATTATAACACCGGCTATAAATTATGTCAATTTTTTTGGCAAATAAACTATAATTCATTCAACCGCTTTTAGGGACTCCTCCATCACGATATTTTTCAATTTAAAGTGCAAAGTCCGATTAACTATAAAGAATAAACAGAACCGTAAGCCCCATAGAAAAAATGTAACTCAAAGGCATGATATTCTCTCGGAATCAAAGTATATCCACATCCTTATCATAATCAACTCCATCGATATCAAACCCGAACATATTATAAAAATCATGCCAGAAACCTTCAACGTCAGCATACTTTTTAACCGTTTCCGTCTCAATGTTTTTCCATATTTTCATAACTTCTTCCTGTACGTCTTTTCTCATTTCCCAATCGTCCAGTCTTATTCTGCCGTCTTCATCAGTCTCAACACCATGCACTCCCGCTTTTTGCCTGAAAAGTCTGTTCATCTGCATAATACAATCTTCATGCAAACCTTTTTCCTTCATAACTTTATAAAGGATTGCCGTATATAAAGGAACGACCGGTATCGCAGCGCTCGCCTGAGTAACTAATGCTTTATTTATCGAAATATAAGACGGTATCCCCTCTTCGGTAAGTTTATCCGCCGTTTCCGCCAAGTGTTTCTTTGCCATACCTATGGTTCCGTTATAATAGACAGGGAAAGTGAGCTCTGGACCTACATATGAATACGCCATGCTTATACAGTTGTCCGCAAGCAGATCAGCTTTTTTAAGCATTTTCATCCAATCATACCAATCCTCTCCGCCCATGACTTTGATCGTATCGACAACTTCAGCTCCCGTTGCTACAGGTATAGTTGCCTGATTTATTTCATTCGTTCTTAAATTCAGATTCTTACTTGTAAATTCATTTCCGACAGTTTTCAACACTGAATTGTATGTTGTCTCCCCTACTGTCCTTCTCGGCGCCGCTAAAGAATATACGACCAGATCCAATTTGCCCATGTCGCTTGCCACTATATCTCTGACTGTTTCTTTAGCCTCTTTTGAAAATGCATCCACATTTAATGTCTTTGCAAACAAACCTTCTTCCTTCGCAAGTTTTTCAAAAGCTCTGTTATTATACCATCCCGGTGTTGCGGTTCTTCTGTCCGTAGGCGGTTTCTCAAACATAACCCCGAGCGTTGAAGCTCCGTATCCGAATGCCAAAGCGATTCTTGATGCAAGTCCGTATCCTGTGGAACTTCCTATTATCAGTACATTCTTATATCCGGAATTTTTTTTCGATTTTTTTGTATAATCAACCTGTTTTTTCACATTTTCAAAACAGCCCGAAGGGTGTGCGGTAGTGCAAATAAAATCTCTGACTTTGGGTTTTACAATCATTTCAAATCCTCCTGCCTTTTACATCTGTTTTCCACCGGATGTTTCATATGATATTCTTTAGCAGTGTTACAATCTCTCAAAATCTGTTTCGAGAGATCTTCGACGCTTCCGAACTTTACCTCGGATCTGGTCTTTTTTACAAACTCGACCCTGATCTTTTTGCCGTATAACTCTTTATTAAAATTAAATATATGAGTTTCTATAGTTTTTTTATTATCTCCTATTGTAGGTTTCAAGCCCACATTGGTTATGCTGGGATAAACAGTCCCGTTATATTTGCAATATGTTATATAAACTCCGTGAGCCGGCGTGACCATCGATTCATCAAGCAATATATTTGAAGTCGGAAACCCTATCGTCCTTCCTATTTGATTGCCGACTACAACAGTTCCGCCTATACTGTAAAAACGTCCCAAAAAATCGAAACACTGTTCCATTTCTCCGTCCCGAATAAACTCCCTTATAAGAGAGCTGCTTACAACCTGACCGTTGACGATCACCGGGTCTATGATACTGACGCCGAACCCTTTTTCTTCCCCTATTTTTTTCATAAAAAGCGGTGTTCCCTTTGCAGCTTTTCCAAATCTGTAATTATAACCTGCAACTACCGCTTTACAGTTAAGTTTTTCTGCCAGCAGTTTTTCTGTAAAATCTTCGGGAGACATATTCATCATATCTTTATTGAAAGGAATGGAAAACAAATAGTCTATTCCCAAACGCTCTATGATTTTAGCTTTGTCTTCCGGGTACAAAATGTTTTTTACCGACAAGGATCCTGTCAAAAGATTTTTGGGATGATTTGAAAATGTAAAAACTGCACTTTTAATCCCCATCTCCTTTGACATTCGAACTGCTCTTTCTATAAGCTCCCGGTGTCCTTTATGAACACCGTCAAAATTTCCCAGAGCTGTAACCGTAGGCTCAATATTCAAAATTTCCTCAAGTGAATTATATATATCCATCATTACACCATGATCTTGCATACCACAAGCTCTTTCTCTTTATTTACAGCTGCTGTTCCCAAAAATTCCTTCGGGCCGCAGGCTCCGTCCTCACACTCCGACTTTACAACATACGTATTGAAATAATCGGGATTCATACCTGTATGCGGGTTATAAAATCTTGTATCGGCTTCTTTTTCCTTAATATACTCATCTTTTCTCAATCTTCCGCCGTTCACAAACCATTTTCGCCTTTTGTACGGGATCGTTATATGTCCCATAAACTCGAGTCTTTTTTCTACACCTTCAATATAACGATCTATGTTTCCCGCCTCAAGAAACTCTTTTTTCAGTTCCTCAAGCGTTATAGAACTCTGAAGCTCGAATCCGCTGCTGTCGGTCCTTATAAGCGATGTCATGGTTCCAAAGCTCCCCAAAAATTTTCCCGCCTCATCACATATAGTCCTTATGTATGTTCCTTTACTGCATTCAACATAAAATATAACCCTGTTATTCTTGCAGTCTATTTCTTCAATCTCAATATCATAAACACTGACAGGCCTTTCTTTTATTTCAATATCTTCTCCGCTTCTCGCATATTCATAAAGTCTCTTACCGCCTATCTTTACAGCTGAATATTTAGGCGGTATTTGCATTATATCACCTTTTTGATGCAAAAAAGCTTTTTTTATATCATCTTCTTTGAAGTTTATAAGTTTAAATTCTTCGTCCCGCTTAAGCAAATTTCCCCAAATATCCTGAGTATCCGTCGCCATACCGAACTGCATCGAGCATTTATATCTCTTATGATTCCTGTCCATATATTCTATCGCCCTCGTGCTTTTCCCGAGGCATATCGGTAAAACACCGCAAGCCATGGGATCCAAAGTTCCGGTATGCCCTACTCTTTTTTGACCTGAAATTTTTCTTATTGTCTGCACCACATCGTGAGATGTCATTCCTGCAGGTTTTAAAATATTTAACGTTCCGTTTTTATCCATATATCATCTCTAATTCTTTTTCAACTTCTCGCAATATCATTTCCTTTGCTTCGGAAATATCTTTATTTATGGTACAACCAGCAGCTTTTACATGTCCTCCCCCGCCGAACAATGAACTTATTTTGGAAACATCCGCTTCTTTCTTAGCCCTCATGCTGACTTTGACCTCTTCTTCACCCATCTCTTTCAGGAAAACCGATATTTCAACGCCATCAAGACTTCTAAGAATTTCAACTATACCCTCCGTATCTTCCATAAGCGTTCCCGTCTCTTCAAGCATTTTTTGAGTAACAACGGTACATGCTCCCCTGCCGTCATAAAACATCTCTATATTCCCTATTATTTTATTTTCCAGCATTAACTTTTCAGGTTTGACACTCTGAAAAAGTTTTATTCCGACCGTAATATGATCTATACCTGTCTTGTAAAGCTCACTTACTATTTTATGGCTTCTTGCGGTTGTATTTGCATTTTGAAATTTTCCCGTATCCGTATTTATTCCGGCGTATATTTTTTCTGCAGCTTCCTTTGAAATTTCTATTTTCATGGCTTTGAGCAAAAGATAGATGATTTCGGCAGTAGCCGCCGAGTCGGGTTCAACATAATTGTAATCTCCGAAAAACGTATTTGTAAGATGATGATCTATGTTTATACAAATCTCCCCACTTCTAAAAATCTTCCGTCTTTCGGGGAAACGCTCCATATCACTGCAATCTACCGCAACCGATATATAGTTGCCCTTAAAAGGCAACTCTTCTACACACATATCTACAACCAAAAATTTGAGATATTCCGGCACTTTGTCTTCGATCATGATCCATGCATTTTTACCTTGCTCTCTAACAGCCTGACATAGAGCCGCAGCCGATCCTAATGTATCACCGTCTCCTAAAATATGCGTTATTATAAGTATATTGTCATATTCGAGAATTTTGTCGCCTATTTTTTTCAACGAGTCATTCTTCATCTTCCACCTCTTCAGTTTTCAGCTCATCCAAAACATGAGAAATATATCTGCCATATTCCATTGATTCGTCAATTTTAAATATCAGCTCCGGAACATGTCTAAGTTTTATTTTCTTTCCGATTTCACGTCTCATAAGTCCTTTTGCTCTGTCTAAAGCCGCCAAAACATTTTTTTTATCATCTTTCGATGCTCCCTGCAAGCTTCTTCCCAAAACACTGAAATAGCAGGTGGCGTAACTGCCGTCAGGCGTAACCGAAACGCCCGTTATACTTATCATATTTTCTTTAAGCACGGGATCCTTGATTTCTCGTATGAGCATCTCCCCCAAAAGTTTCTTTATTTCCTCTGACAGCCTTGCCGTCCTATATCCTCTGCCCATATCAGTTTCTTTCTATTTCCTCCATCTTAAATGCCTCGATCTCATCACCGATTTTTATATCGTTGTAGTTTTCAAGACCGATGCCGCATTCATAGCCCTGAATTACTTCTTTTGCATCATCTTTATATCTTTTCAAACTCGATATTTTACCTTCATGTATAACAATTCCGTCCCTTATAAGTCTTATATCGGCATTTCTCCGGACTTTCCCTTCCACTACATATGCTCCTCCGACTACTCCTATCCCCGGAACCTTGAAAGTATCTCTTATTTCAATTTTACCCAAAACCACTTCTTTAAACACGGGATCAAGCATGCCTTTCATTGCGGCTTCCACATCATCTATCACATCATATATAACTCTATATGTCCTTATTTCAATGCCTTTACTATCCGCCAATGCCGTTATCCCGCTGCTCGGCCGCACATTGAAAGCAATTATTACGGCACCCGCCGTATTTGCCAGCATGATATCCGACTCTGTAACGGTTCCGACGCCGGAATGTATAATCTTTACCCTTACATTCTCATTTTTCAATTTTTCAAGTGAAGTTATAAGCGCTCCTACCGATCCCTGCACATCTCCCTTTATTATAAGGTTCAGTATTTTCGTTTCACCTTCCTGAATCTGGCTGAACAGTTTTTCTAAAGTGGTGCTGGAATTTCTCGCCATTATTTCTTCACGAAGTTTTTCTTTTCTGTTTTCTGCAATATCCCTTGCAAGCCTGTCATCTTTTACCGCATGGAATTCATCCCCCGCTTCCGGAACGTCTGTCAAACCTAAGATTTCAACAGCTGTTCCCGGCGCCGCCTTATTTATAATTTCACCCTTAAAATTAGTCATGGCTCTTATTCTTCCGCTACAGGTACCTGCGACCACGGAATCACCCGTTTTCAATGTTCCGTTAAGAACAAGCAGTGTGGAAACCGGTCCTTTTGACTTATCCAGCCTTGCCTCTATTACAGTACCGTGAGCCTTTCTTTCCGGGTTTGCTTTTAACTCTAAAACCTCAGCTTGAAGCAAAATCATTTCTAAAAGATTGTCTATTCCTTCTCCGCTTTTTGCGGAAACAGGTACAGAAATTGTATCTCCTCCCCAATCTTCTACCAAAATTCCGTGCTCCGTCAAATCTTTTTTTACAACATCCGGATTCGCTCCCGGTTTATCTATTTTATTTATTGCAACAATTACAGGCACCCCTGCCGCTTTCGCATGACTTATCGATTCAATAGTCTGAGGTTTGACGCTGTCATCCGCCGCCACCACCAGTACGGCTATATCCGTAACATGTGCTCCCCTAGCTCTCATGGCGGTGAACGCCTCATGTCCCGGCGTATCCAAAAATACGATTTTTTGTCCGTCAACCACAACTTCCGATGCTCCTATATGCTGTGTTATGCCTCCTGACTCCGTAGATGTTACACTGGTTTTCCTTATTGCATCAAGAAGTGAGGTCTTACCGTGATCTACATGTCCCATAACGGTTATTATCGGCGGTCTGTTCTTAAGATCTTCTTCTTTATCTTCAAACAGTTCCAATCCTTCTTCCAAGAGCTGTTCTTCTACATTTCCTATAACTACGTCGATCCCCATCTCTTCCGCTAATATCAGGACCGTATCTTCATCTATATTCTGATTCATGTTTGCCATGATCCCCAGCTTCATAAGTTTCATGATAACCTGAGAAATGGAAACTTCCACCTGTTCCGCAAATCCCGCAACAGTGATGGGAACATTTATTACAACAGTTCCTTCAGGAAGAACTTCTTCCGGTATTTCCTGCTCATGCTGCTTTTCAAGCTTCTGCTGCTTATATTTCGATGCCTTGCCTTTTTGTGCTTTCTTCAAATCTAAAGGCTGAAAATCTCTGTCCTTGTTTTTGTCATTTTTACGTTTCCTGGAATTTCTGCCCGCTCCATGCTCCGCCTGCTTATTTTTTTCTTTGAACTTATTCTCTTTTTCCCTTCTGCTTGCAGGCCTCTTGTCTATCAACTCTCCGGCACCGCCATGATCTTTTTCTGCCGGTTTATGATTTCTGTCTCTTTTCCCGTCATTAAAGTCTTTTTTTTCTCCCTGCCTTTTTCCTGAATCTCCCCTTCGGATATTTTTTCCTTGTCTTCCACGGGCATTATCGTTTCTCTCGTTTACGGCTCCGCCTTTAGATGTTCTGTCTTCTCTTTGAGCCGCATCCGCTTTCCCTGTCTTATCCGCAGTTTTATGTACAGGTCTCACCTCAGGTTTAGAATCTTTTTTTGGAATACTCGCACCTGTCTCACCTGCTTTCGCTTCATGTCTTTGGGCCTTCACTATTTTAGTGTCATGCTTTTTGCTTTCATTACCCGAACTTTTTCTGATCTTATCGGCATCTTCGGTTTCAATAACACTTAAATGACTCTTGACTTCAATACCGACCTTAAGCAATTTTTCTATAGTTTCTTTGCTGCTTATTTCAAGTTCTTTTGCAAGCTCATATACTTTAATTTTTCCCATTACAACACCTCGCCTTCCGGCAGTATCTCAATCTGTTTCGCTATTACATCCGCGAACCCTGAATCCTTTACGGCAAAAATTCCTTTCCCTTCTTTGCCTACTGCCTTAGATATCTCTTCACTTTTACCGTACAATTTATATGAAACGTTGTTGGCATTTGCTGTTTCAACAAGTTTTTTCCTGCTGTTTTCACCCACGCCGTCCGTTATTATAAGTAAGAAAACCTTGCCCTTTTTCATCTCCGCAATACATGTATTATATCCGCTCACCAGTTGCCCCGCCTTTTGTGCAAAGCCAAGGTATCCTAAAATTTTATTCCTGTTATTCATATTTATCGAACTCCTTTGAAAGGTTGTCCATATCCTCCGGTGAGATATCCGTACCCAAACTTCTTGCAAAAGCTTTTTTCTTATTTGCCTTTGCAAAGCAATCGGCATTAGGACAAACATAAACACCTCTACCGTTTGCCTTACCCGTCTTATCTAAAAGCAAACCTTCCTGACTCCACACGATCCTTAAAAGTTCCTTTTTAGGTTTGGACTCCATACAGCCTACACACTTTCTCATCGGAATTTTTTTTGTTTTCAATAAAATCACCTGTTTCTCATTGCTATTCTTCAAATTTCTGTTCTTCAAGTTCGCCTATCCATTCTTCATCGGCTATATCTTCGTAATCTTTACCGTTAAGTTCCCCTTCTTCTCCGTAATCTTCATCAAAATCGTCATCCTCGAAATCGTCATACTGTTCAAATATATCCTGCTCTTCAAAACCGTCATAATCAGCCATCGTTCCGTCGCCATCAGGGAAAAATTGACTGTGACTCTTTATATCTATCTTCCAGTTACAGAGCTTAGCCGCAAGTCTTACATTCTGACCTTCTCGTCCTATTGCTAAAGAAAGTTGGTAATCCGGCACAATAGCTATAGAAGTTTTCTCTATCATATTCACAATAACTTTTTCCACCTTGGACGGACTTAACGCTCCCTCTATCAATTCTTTAGGGTTGTCACTCCACGATATTATATCTATTTTTTCTCCGTTGATTTCATCACAAATGTTTTGTACTCTTACTCCTCTCGGTCCTACGCATGCCCCTATAGCATCTATCTCATTTTCAGATGTATAGACTGCGATCTTCGATCTTGATCCTGCTTCTCGTGCAACGCTTCTTATTTCAACGAGACCTTCCGAAATCTCAGGAACTTCCAACTCGAACAATCTCTTAACGAGTTCCGGTGTGGATCTCGACAGATAGATCTGCGGTCCTTTTGCGCCTTTCCTCACATCCGTCACATAGAACTTCATCATATTTCCAAGCTCGTACATTCCCGCCTCAAACTCTTCTTCAACCCTGTCCTGCGGCAAAACAAGACCTTCCGCTTTACCGATGTTAACTATAATAACTTCTCTGCCCATACCGCTTATCGTTCCTGAAATTATCTCGCCCTTTCTGTTGAGGTAATCTTCATAAACCATTCCTCTTTCGGCTTCTCTTATCCTCTGCTTAACGACCTGCTTCGCCGTCTGCGCTGCAATTCTCCCGAAATTCGCCGGAGTCACAGGTATCCTCACAGAATCTCCTATTTCAAATTTATTGTCGATCTTTCTCGCTTCTTCCAAAGAAATCTCATTTATCTCATCAGTTACTTCCTCAGCAACCTGTCTTACCATGAAAACTCCAATATCTCCCGTCAACCTGTCAATGTTCACTAAAACATTTTCGCTCGTTCCGTAATTTTTCTTGTAAGCTGATACTAAAGCCGATTCGATGGCTTCAAATAAAATCTCCTTGGAAATACCCTTTTCTCTTTCTATTTCTTCAACAGCAGTTATAAAATCTTTGTTCATTGCGTACTTTCCTCCCTATTTCTACATAACCACAGCTAAATTTATCTTTGATATAAGTACTCTGTCTATTAAAATATCATTATCGTCCACCGATACTGTCACTTTTTCTTCATCAAAAGCCTTTAATATACCCTCAATATTCTTCGAGTTGTCAAATTTTTTATACAGAGACACCTCCACCTTTCTTCCTATATATCTTTCCATATGCTTATCGGTATAAAGTTGCCTATCCATACCCGGAGATGAAACTTCAAGGTAATAATTTTGCTCAATCGGATCCTCTTTATCCAGCACCTCACTCAAATATCTGCTGACTTTTTCACAATCGCCGGTGGATATATTTCCTTTATTATGACCACTGTTATCGACATAAACTCTTAGAAACCAGTCCTTCCCCTCTTTTATGAATTCCGTATGATACAGCTCATAACCGTTCTCGACAAGAAAATCTCTCAAATTTTCTTCAATAAAATCCTTGATTTTAATTTTTGCCATAATCCCTCCAGATAATTTTTTATAAAAATGAAAGAGCGGGAACAGCCCCACTCTTCAATAACAAATTCATAACACATGTATATGATAGCATAAACTATAGGAAAACACAAGATGAAAACATCTTAGTTGTCAAGACATATGTTGTACTGCGAAATTACAAAAACATAAACTATGATATGTCCACCGTTACAATCTTATTTGTCGGCAATTCATTTACTACATCAGTCAAAATTGACAGTGTATTTAGCAAAAGACACTCTCTCAGCAATCCTCCTGCAAACGTATCTGTTTCTGTTAAATAAGCTCTCTGCGTTTTTTCAGCAACTTGTAAAAATTTTTCATCCTTATTTCTATGATTCAAATCAGATTTTTCAACGCCGTTTATACAGTCAGAATTGATATAATCAATTTTTCCCTCAGTGTTTATACAGTTCAATTTAACTTTTTTATCATCATTATAAGTAAATATGTCTATATTTCTTGGTTTTAAGGAAAATTGTTTTATTATACTCTTATCATATTTTATAAAAAATAAATCATTTCGATATTCGGAACCCGACTTATATTTTGTGGGAGCATCATCAACATTAAATGAGCCTTCATTGGCGAATTCCCTTTTCAAACTATTCCGAATTAAATAGAAACTGCTTTCGGAAAGTCTTTTCTTATCTATATGAAAAATAATATGATCTGCACTTTCATATTCGGATGAGTGCCTTAAAGCTCTCCATTTTTCTTCCATATCCAACTTAAATCCGAAATATTCAATCTCCATTACTCTCTTACACAGCTCGGAATCAAGATCCTGCAAGCGAAATATATAATATTCGTTAGTTCTTACCGTTCCTCTTTCTTCTAACATCCGTGTCGCTTCCTCAAACCCTCCTCTCCGAAAAAACTCAATCCTTCTAAAATTACTCATTTGTTCGTTCCTCCTAAAGATATAAATATATGTTATTTATATTATATAATCTGATATGTAAACAAAGGGTAAATAAAGAGTAAACGCACTGTAAATTTTTGCTTATTCACAAGCTTTTTTTAATATTTTCTTATCCGAACTTTAGTGAAATAATATATATGAGTCTTCTTTAACTGCTCCTCTCAGCATAATCATTACCTCTACAATTTCAAATTTTGATGATTACTACAAAAAGCTGAGTGCAAATGCACTCAGCTCTACTGCTTAAGCGGCAACGTCCTACT
>CAJPNN010000020.1 GCA_905372035.1 Bacillota bacterium
GATCGGAAGCGTGTGCATATTGAAAAATGATCAGAAACTCTTTGAAAAAGTGATGTCGGAGCCGATGAATCATTTAAAGTTTCTTGCTCCGCTCATCGATGAAGCAATAAAAAAAAGCCAATTGCAAATAAACGATATACATCTGATTGCAGTATCTCGAGGTCCCGGTTCTTTTACAGGAATAAGGATCGGTGTTGCAACTGCAAGAGCGATCGGGCAATCTCTCGGGATTCCCATAGTTGCCGTGCCTACTCTTAAAAGTTATATTTTCAACAGAGAAGAGCCGGGAGAGATTTGTTGTCCCGTATTTGATGCAAGAAGAAACCAAGTCTATGGGGCAGCTTACTTCAAAGAAAAGGAACTTGTGTCTGAAGCATGCTATATGATCGATGAATACCTGGACATTCTCTATAAAGCTGTTAATGACGGGAATTTTAGCGGTAAAGTCAACTTTTATGGAGATGCCTTAAAATTCAGGGAGTTCATTGAAGAAAAATTTTCATCTCGAGAATTCGAAAATGATGATTTGAAGAAAAATTCAAATACAGGAAGTGATTCGGTAAGGGATTTTAAAATAAAAGTTTCAGCAAATGATTTTAAAAACTCGAAAAAATCGGTATATGAGATTGTAGAGGGTGAGGCCTCAGGGACAAAAGCTTTTTCAATAGCGAGGCTCGGACTTGCAATGTTTGAACAAGGCAATGCAAAAGAATATAATTTAATATTGCCGGAATATTTGAGAAAGACGGAGGCGGAAAGGAAGCTTGAAGAGAGATGTCCGCAATAGACGGTTTGATTATAAGGGAAGCGGAGCCGGAAGATGCACACGGAATTTGGCAAGTTGACAGGCTTACGCTCAAGGCGTGGTCAGAGGACAGCTATGTAAGAGAAATTGGAAGTAACAAAGCTTCCATTTATTTTGTTGCCGAAAAAGAAGATATGATTTTAGGATTTGCAGGGATATGGCTTATAGCGGACGAAGGGCATATAACAAATGTTGCGGTAAGGCCGGAATATTTGAGAAAAGGTGTTGCGAGCACTCTTTTAAGACATATGCTTGAGAATATCAAGAACAGAGGCTGCACGACACAAACCCTTGAGGTCAGAAAGTCCAATATGCCGGCAGTCAGGCTGTATGAAGGTTTGGGGTTTGTAGAGGAAGCCGTAAGAAAAGAGTATTATGACGATAAGGAAGATGCCCTGATATTTTGGAGGAAGTGAGATAATGAGCGATAAAAAAACTTTTTATACATTAGCATTTGAATCCAGCTGTGATGAGACGTCGGTTGCTGTTTTAGAGGGAGGCAGAACGGTAAAATCCAACATGACGGCATCGCAGATAGATATCCATAAAAGGTATGGCGGAGTTGTTCCTGAAATTGCATCAAGGCATCATTTGGAGAATATAAATACGGTTATCGACTCGGCACTCGGTGAAGCGAATATAAAACTTGAAGATATAAATCTGATTGCCGTAACATACGGACCCGGCTTGGTAGGGGCTCTTTTGGTAGGAGTTGCGACTGCGAAGGCCGTGGCTATGAGTATGAACATCCCGATAGTGGGAGTGCATCATATAGAGGGACATATATGTGCTAATTATATTGAAAATCATGACTTGGAACCGCCTTTCATATCTCTTGTGGTTTCAGGCGGACATACCAATATAGTAAGAGTGAAAAGTTATACGGAGTATGAAATACTCGGAGAGACGAGGGACGATGCGGTAGGCGAAGCATATGACAAGGTTGCAAGAGTGCTCGGATTGGATTATCCCGGAGGTCCGCTTTTGGATAAGCTGGCAAAAGAGGGGGATCCGGACAAAGTTTTTTTTAAGAGAGTAATGCTTGAAAAAGACAGTTCGGATTTCAGTTTCAGCGGGACCAAAACGGGAGTTTTGAACTATTTGAACAGCGAAAAAATAAAGGGAAATAAAATAAACAAAGCGGATGTTGCCGCAGGTTTTCAGGAAGCGGTAGTTGACGTTATAGTTGAGAAGACTATGGCGGCACTCGTAAGGTTTAAACAGGAAAAGGTTGCAATTGCGGGCGGAGTAGCTGCAAACAGCAGGCTTAGAGAAAAACTTGAAGAAAGCTGCAAGAAATACGGTGTCAAACTATATAAACCGTCGCCTGTGTATTGCACCGATAACGCCGCGATGATAGGAGTAAGAGGATACTACGGATATATGAAAGGGGAAAAAAGCCCTTTGACGCTTGATGCGGTGGCGAACCTCAAGATAGGAACGAAGGAAGAGGACTGTTTTATATAGCTCATAAAGTGCCAAGCGTTGTCCGGAGGTACGATGGAAAATATAGGGGTAAAGGAAAATTAAAGAAAGATGGTTGTTTTATCGGTTAACAATATAGAAAAGATATACGGTACGGATGTTATTTTGGAAAATGTATCATTCCATTTAAATGAGGGAGACAGAGTCGGCATTGTAGGAGATAACGGTGCAGGAAAGTCTACATTGCTTAATATAATTTCGGGAGATATTGATCAGGATCGGGGAGACGTTCATATCCCGGCAGATATTAGTGTGGGGTATCTCAAACAGAGAGATAATTTCAGTGAAAAAGCTACAGTGTATGAAGAAATGACTGCAATATTCGTAAGGCAGAGAGAAATGGAAAAAGAGCTTCAGGATCTGTCTCTGAAAATTGCGGAAAAAGCATCCTCGGGAGAGGATACAAAAATTGAACTCAATCGTCATGAAAGGCTGATGTGGGAATATGAGAAAGCGGGAGGCTATAAATATAAGAGTGAAATTGTCGGGATTTTGGGAAGCATGGGCTTTTCAAAAGAGTTTTATGATAAAAAGATAAGCACCTTAAGCGGGGGAGAGAGGACGAGACTTGCACTTGCCGCGTTGCTCCTTAAAAAACCGGAATTACTGCTTCTTGATGAACCGACAAATCATTTGGACATAGGAACGCTTAAATGGCTGGAGCAATATCTTAAGGGATATACGGGAACTATTTTAGCGGTTTCGCATGACAGATATTTTTTGGATCAGACGGTAAATCGTATATTGGAAATAGAAAATCACAATGTGGAGATATACAACGGGAAATACAGTGATTATGCAGCAAAGAAAAAAGAGATATATGACAACAGGCTAAAAGAATATTACAATCAGAAACAGGAAGTAAGACGTCAGGAAGAGATGATCAGAAAAATGAAAGAGCGCGGTACGGAAAAGCTGGCAAAGCGTGCGGCATCACGGGAAAAGTACTTAAACAAGATGGAAATGCTCGATAAACCTGTTGAAAAATCAGACACTATGGGTCTTACCTTTAAAGAGGGGACTAAAAGCGGAAAAGATGTGCTCACTGTCAGAGATTTAAGTAAATCTATAGGCTTCGGGACTGAAAAAAGACAGCTTTTCAGCCATATAGATCTCGATATAAAAAGAGGTGAAAAAATATGTCTTGTCGGACAAAACGGTATAGGGAAAACAACCTTTTTAAAAACCGTAATGGGCATTCTAAAGCAGGATGAGGGTTATATCAAGACAGGGACGAAGGTGAGTTTCGGATATTATGATCAGGAGCAAAAACTTTTGAATGACGAAAATACCGTCATCGATGAAATTCATAGTTGTCACAGGCTGTATAGTGCGGGAGAGATAAGGGGCATACTCGGCAGATTTCTGTTTAAAGACGATATGGTGTTCAATATGGTCGGAAGCCTTAGTGGCGGAGAAAAAGCGAGACTCAGCCTTTTGAAAATAATGATGTCGGGTGCAAATTTTCTTATCTTTGATGAACCGACGAATCATTTGGATATTCGTTCAAAAGAAATTTTTGAAGACGCCGTAATGAATTTTTCCGGAACGGTACTGGTCGTATCTCATGACAGATATTTTCTGAATAAGGTGCCGAACAGGATAATAGAACTTTCTGCGGATAAGTTGTTGAATTTTATAGGCGGCTATGATTATTATATGGAAAAAAGAGAGAGTTTGGATTCAGGAAAAAATTATTTAAAAGAGTTTAATGAGGCAACTCAAAGCGAAGCTTCAAAGAAGATAACCGAGGAAAACAGATCAAAGGTATTAAGTACAAAACAGGAAAACATTGAAAAACGTAAACGGGAAAAGGCGAAGGAGGCTGAAAGAAGAAGGACAAAAAAGGAAAAAGAACGATTGGAAAAAGAAATTGAAGCGATGGAAGCGCATATAGCGGAATTAGAAGAGTTGCTTTGCAGTGAGGAGGTCTTTTCCGACTTGGAAAAAAGCAGAACAACGGCACGGGAGCTTGAGGACGTTAAAATGGAGCTTGATGAAAAATATAGCAGATGGGGAGAGATCGCCGATTGATGTCGCGATATAAAGATATAATCAGGGTATTGCAATATAATGTTTGCAAATTTTCGACACCTCATAAACGCAAAATTTATAAATATCCCTTGAAGTTATCTTGGTTGTAACTTATAATAATGTGGTATATATAATCATATTATACTAATTTAGAGAGTTAAATATGGAGGTATGAAATAATGCAGGAAAAGATAAAAGAAATTATTGCAGATGAGCTTAGAGTTGATAAGGCGGAAATAACGGCAGAGACCGATTTGGTAAAAGATCTTGAGGCTGATTCACTTGCAGCAGTTCAAATCATGATGGCTATTGAAGATGAATTTGACATTGAGGTTCCGGAGGAAGATTCGGATCAGTTCCGACTTGTCGGTGATATATTTAAGTATGTGGAAGAAAAAGCAGGCAATTAATAATATTGATAATCATGAATTTTAAAATCTCACTTCGGTGAGATTTTATCTTTTGCGGTGTATTCTATAGAATACACCGACTTTTTTGTGATTCGCAATCTGATGAAACCATTTCGGAGCAAATTCCGATATCAATATTAAAAAGGAAATTACTTTGCGAATTAAGTTAATATAGATTTTCGGAAATTTTTTCATATTTTTGTAGAAAAATTATTTAACAAAGGGTATAGTAATAAGATAAGAAAAGATATGTATTATAATATTGGAGCTATGAGAGGGCTTAGCCGAATCGGTACGGTAATGAGACAAGAGAATGAGATTATCGCCAAAATACTTAGGGAGGACATTAAATAACATGAAGGATACAAAACAGGTTTCAAAAGCGGTCATAAAAAGACTTCCCAGATATAGACGATATGTAAGAGAGCTTAAAAAGAAAAAAATTGACAGAATATCATCAAATGAGCTCAGCGGAATAATGGGATATACCGCATCGCAGATAAGGCAGGATCTGAACAATTTCGGAGGATTCGGACAACAGGGATACGGATATAATATAGAAAGTTTGGACAAAGAACTTTCCAATATATTAGGGTTGAAAATGAAATATACCATGGTAATAATGGGCGCCGGAAATTTAGGGCAGGCTATTGCCAATTACACTTCACAAAGAGAAAATTTTTCATTGATCAGCATGTTTGATATAAATCCGAGACTTATAGGAATCAAGTTGAATGAGATACCTGTGAGAGATTATGATGAGGTAACGGAATTTGTAAAGGAAAACAACATAGATATAGGTGTTATTTGTACGGGCAAGCGAAATGCACAGCAGGTCGCAGATCGGCTTATTGAAGGGGGCATAAAAGGCATTTGGAACTTTGCGCCGATAGATCTGAATTTGCCTGAAGATATGCTTGTGGAAAACGTTCATTTGAGTGACAGCCTCCATTCGCTCACATATCACATAAGTAAGAAATTTATGGACGATGAAGAATAAAAGCATTAAGTAGTATAGTATAGAGGCGTACAGTATTACATAATCTTTGATGGACTTGTTAACGGTTACGTAGAACATATGCAAAATAAATGTATCAGAAAGAATCTTTACAATATAGACGGTATAATAAGGAGAGTAAATAGACAAAATAAAAAATGACCGTTTTGATAAAACGGTCATTTAAAAAGTTCAGATTGATATTATTCGCCTGCTTTGATAGCACCGACAGGACAAGTATCTGTACAAGCACCGCAGTCAATGCAAGTGTTAGCATCAATGTTATACTGAGTATCCCCCTCACTGATTGCATCTGTAGGGCAAGACTCCGTACAAGCACCGCAACTGATGCAAGCATCTGTAATCACATATGCCATAATAATTTACCTCCTCATTACTCAATAAAACTATTAAAACAAGTTTTATAATTGTAGCACAAAATTTATAGCTTAGCAAGCATGAAACACAAAAAAGTGAGAGAAATTTATGAAAGTATACGGATTAGTCGGAAAAAGCGGGACAGGAAAGAGCTTTCAGGCGATGAGCCTTTGCAGAGAAAAAAATATCGAGTGTATAATAGATGACGGGCTTTTTATACGACGCAGCAAAATTCTTGCCGGGAAATCGGCAAAACGGCAGTCAACTAAAATGGGGGCTGTAAAAACGGCAATATTTACAGATGAAGAACATAGACGCGAAGTTGCCGACAAGATAAAATCTGTAAACCCGAAAAGTATTTTGGTGTTAGGGACATCCGAAAGGATGATTAATATGATTGCAGATGCCGTAGGGCTTCCGGAAGTCGGCGAGATGATAGATATAGAAGATATCACGACGCAGGAAGATAGAGAAACGGCGAAAAAATCCAGAGAGGAAATGGGAAAGCACGTTATTCCGGTACCGGCGCTTCAGCTTAAAAGGGAGTTTGCGGGATATTTTATTTACCCGCTGAAGATTTTTAGAGGCTGGGGGAGAGGTCAGGAGCTTGAAAAAACAGTTGTAAGGCCGACATACAGCTATCTTGGAGAATATACTTTTTCCGACAGAGCTATAAGTGATATAGTTTTTTATGTAGGAAAAGAGTTGCCGGAGATAAGTGCCGTTTTGAAATCGGGAACCGAAAAAAGAGGTCAGGGGATTATCATACATGTTGCCGTGACAGTCGGTAGGGGTGAAGATATAATAAGAAGCGCAAAGAAATTACAGGAAACCGTGATTGAAAGAGTTGAATATATGACGGCATTCAATGTGGACAGAGTGAATGTAGAGGTCAGAGGGATAAAATGATACATCATTTTAAGGAGATTATATAATGGTGGACACAGTTTTCAATATAGAAGAGAAACAGATGATAATAAAAAATCCCGAGGCTTTTGAACTTGAGGATATATTTGAATGCGGACAATGTTTCAGATTTAATTTAAACGAAACCGGAAGCTATGAAGGAGTTGCGTGCGGTAAAAAATTAAAGCTTACCAAAAATGATAAAGATATAGTTCTGGAGAACGTGACGGAGCTCGATTATCATAACATATGGAAGAAATATTTCGATATGGACAGAGACTATGTAAGTATAATGGAACAGTTGTCGGAAAAAGATGAGATCATAAGAGAAGCCGTAAAGTACGGTAAAGGGATAAGGATACTTAGACAAGAGCCTTGGGAAACTTTGATCTCTTTTATAATATCTCAAAACAACCACATACCGAGAATAAAGAAATGTATAGAAGCTTTGTCGGAAAAATTCGGAAACAAAATCTCGGACGGAGTATTTGCTTTTCCTACATTTGAACAGCTTGCAGATATAAAACTTTCGGAGCTCGAATCTGTAAAATTGGGGTATAGAGCCGAATACATACTCCAAACCGCAAAAGCGGTAGCTAAAGATGGCGGTAAAACTTTTAAAGCGAGCATGGAAGCGGATAATAAAGAATTGAACGAGTATCTTCTAAGCCTTAAAGGGGTGGGGCCTAAAGTGGCAAACTGTATTATGCTTTTCGGTTACGGAAGAATGGACAGGTTTCCCATAGATGTGTGGATAAGGAGAGTAATGCACGAGCTTTATGAAATCCGAGAGAACGATTTTAAAAAGATGACCTGTTATGCACGGGAAAAGTTCGGAGAATATGGCGGAATAGCGCAACAATATTTATTTTATTATATGAAAAACAGATGATATCGTTGTAATACAGTATGTTATTGAAACGGGAAATTCTTAAAAAGGTAAAAACACATAAGGCACGGCTTACATAAGTTTATAGAAAACAGCTCATCCTGTAGGGTCGGCAGAAAATTACGTTCAGCTGAATATGAGTCCATAAGACGTATAATACTCGCCGAAAAGTGAATGATTCGATTTTTCTGTAAATTTTTAAAACAGTTTAAAAAACGTGAAGGCTTGCGTACAAAGAAAATCGGCATTTCCAATAAAACTCTAATAAAAAAATAATTTAATTAAAATTTTAACAAACTTATTTAAAAGGCTTGATTTTAATTTTTTTGGTGGTATGATTGTATGTAGAAAGAAGTATGTTATATAAGTAACAAGAACGAAAAGGAGGAACATAAAATGGTTGGTACAAAAGTAACTTTAAGAGTAAGAATGTCAGCAGGTGAAGCTCATTATGCCGGTGAATTGGTAAACGGTTCACACATCCTTGATTTCTGGGGAGATGTAGGTACTGAATTGGCTATCAGACTTCACGGAGACGAGTCATTATTTTTAGGATATGAAAATGTAAGATTTACAGCTCCTGTATATGCAGGTGACTTCATGGAATATGTAGGTTGGATTGAAAAAGCGGGGAACTCTTCATTAACTTGTAAGTTTGAAGCATGGAAGTATATCACTCTTCCAAGAGATCCTAAGCTCGCAATTTCAGCAGCGGACGTTCTTAAAGAAAAGGTTCTTTGCGGAGAGGCAACAGGAACATTGGTAGTTAAGAAAGAGTTCCAGAGAGGCTGCATGGATCCTGCATTCGAAAGATAGTTTGAAACACAATCATCTTAATTTAAAAAAGGCTGCAAAAGCAGTCTTTTTTGTGTTTTCATTGCCATTTAATTAACAGTGTTATATAATATTTGTTAATAATAATATGATAATAAACAGCTATTTTCAGTAGCTTTATTTTATAATGAAAGGCGGAAACTTATGTTCATCACCAAACTTATCGACTCGGAGAATCTACAGATAGCGGCGGCAGGTCGAATCTTGATCGTCCTGATATTTATTGCGGTAATATTTTTGATCCGTCTTATAGTTGAAATCGTGTCCGTTTCAAAAAGGCATAAGGATAATATGAGGATTGTTGAAGAGATAGAAGATTTAAACGGATATTTGTGTGAGATGGCGGATAAAAATAATAAACAAAGCGGTATAGATGATGCGATAGGGAACATAAGTATAGTTGCCAATCAGTTTTTAAATGGAGATGAGAAGCTGCATAAGACTATAGCTTTATCGGATAGGGAAAATAGTTTGACGGATCTGTATATTGAAAAAGATTCGGAAGGGCGGAAAACAAAGCTTGCGAATCCGGGAGAAAACTTTTCAGCAGATAGAGACCCCGGGAGTAAAGATATGGATCAATCTGAGGACTCGGAACCCGAGAATCAGATATCGGGCATGAGTGTTTGTTCGGGGAGTAAACCCAATCCGGACAATGTGGGGATTTGCGGTCACGTGTTTTCAGAAGATGAGATAAGCAGGACGATAAGAGAGTAGGAGGGGTACGATGTATTGCAGTAAGTGCGGGTTTTTACTTGATGATGAAGATATCTTTTGCAGGCAGTGCGGAGTAAAAATTAAAAAAGCGGAAAATGAACAGGACGAACGGGACGATGCCGCCTCGGAGGAAGAAAAAAAACCTGTGCATTACGATGAGTTCAAATGGAATGTCAATGAGTTCAATACAGAAAAAAAACAAGAAGAAGTGGTTTTCGACTGGAGAGAAAAAGAGACGGATGAGACAGATAAAACGGAAAAAATCGTAGAGACGGATAAAAAACAGACAGGAGAAAAAACGGACGAAGAGGAAGAAATCAATAAAATAGAAGAAGTGCCGCTGCCGGGTGATGAAGAGTTCGAAATAGGCGGAAAGAATGAGATGGTTAACAAGCCGGACAATGAAGCCACTAAAGCTTTAGAAGAGCATATTTTCGGCAAGACCGGCGGGGAAGCAAGAACCGAGCAGGATAAATTTTTTACATTTACCAAGAAAAATGAAGAATTCCAGAAGCTTTTAGATGAAGAATATGAGAAAATAAAAAAGAATACCAGAAATATAGAAGTGGAAAAAGTGGTTGAGGCGGCCAACAACGAAAACGGACTGTATGACGATAAAAGTCAAAATATTTTCTCGGATACTGGTGATGCGAATAAATCCGATAACCGATCGGTTTTTGAAGAGGTTTTATTATTTGATAATGAAAATAATGGTGCCGGGAAGGATATAGAGAAGACGGAGGGTATTGGAAGTGACAGTGACGAAAATATCCGAGAAGATAATAAAGAGTCGGAAGAAAACGGAAAGAATAAAGGCGGACATATAGAGGAGATGATAAGAGCGAGAGAAGCATTTTTTTCAGAGGATGCGGATGCTGAAAGTGTTGAAAATATCAAAGATGTTGAAGATAGAAATCGATCCGAATCGTCAGATATGATAAATGTTGAACCGCTTGTGATGGACAATGAGGCTTTGAGAAAACTGCAAGAAAATTTGACTGAAGAAAATAAGGCGGGAATAGTCGGCGAAAATAATATGAAAGGATCATCGGATGTTTTCGATAATGCAGTGAGCCACGCAGGAAACAGTGAGGAAAAAATAAATAATAGGGAAGAAATATTGAATGATGAAAAAAGGAGCCGAGAAACAGGATTGAGTGGTGAGAAAAGGGGCTGGAAAGAAGCATTGAACAATGAAGTGAAAAAGCTTGATGAAAAAAAACCGGATATGGACATTTCTTTGGAAGAGCAGACGCTTATAACGACTTCGGTCATTGAGGATATAAAAGGTCAGACGTCGCCTGACGAGTCGGAAAACATATCGGTTGATAACGAGAAAGCTCCCCAGAATATAAATGATAGAAAGTTCGGACTTGATGAAGAATATCAATGGGTTTCCGACTCGGTTGATGAAAGCGAACAGAATAAGAATAAGAATATGGAAGACGTTGAGTCTGAAAATCATAAGGGCGGAGGAACCGGAATAAAGGTGGCTATCGCATTGTTGTCGTTATTGATCGTATTTGAAATTGTTTGTCTTGTCATGCAGATATGGTGGCCGGAAACTTCGTTCGGACAAACGGTTACACGTGTACAGGACAGTATTGTAAGAAAAGTTCTTTCGGTTTTCGGAAAAGGCTGAAAATATACATTTAATCTTTTTTCCGTACAGACAACATCTAAATATATTATGTGAGATTTAAAATATAAAAGATTAAGAATATATATTTGATGGGATAGAGATTTTATAACTAAGCCTGCAAGTAAAAAGTAAATGGTAAACTTATAAATTCAGGCAAAAGGGTTTATTAAGAAAAGGAGAGAAAACAATGTCCACAAAATCTAATTTTAAAAGAGATGAAATCACTACAGGCAACCGTGCGTTTTCTATGTCGAGAACTACGTTGGAAACGGCTTTTTACGGTAATAATGTAAGAAAAGTAACAGATTTAAAAGAAGCTTATGAAATGGCTAAGAATACGACAGGTACTATTGTAACGGATATGCCCGTATATGAGCCTGAAAAAATAGGACTTCCTAAAGGAGCGAATATTTTGCTTTTCAATGACGGAGAAACGGTGGGGAGATTTGCCGGAGCAAGAGTCATATTAGGAGAAAAAGGTGTTGTTGAGGCGGATGTTGCCAAAGTGCTCCGAGAGGCGGTATATAATACCAGATACAAGAAAATGCTGCATACACAGGCATACATAGGGTTGGATGAAGATTTTATAATAAAGGCGAACCTGTTGGTTCCTGAAACATATGAAAACACTTTGTATAACTGGCTTCTAAATTTCCAGTATATAACGAAAGAGTACGATAAGATGTATGCAAGATCGAGAGAAATCGGAGATGAACCGGATATTTATATAGTTTCCGATCCCGATTTCAGACATCCTAAATATCCTGACGGTTTGGCATATTTCGATCCTGAGCATAACTGTGCATGCCTTTTAGGTCTCAGATATTTCGGAGAGCATAAAAAGGGAACCCTTACGTTGGCATGGAGCATTGCAAACAGAAACGGATATGCATCTTGTCACGGCGGATTGAAGAGAGCGGTAAGAAAAGACGGGCATAAACATGTAATAGGAGTTTTCGGGTTGTCGGGATCGGGAAAATCCACACTCACTCATGCTAAGCACGACGGCAAATATGATGTGACTGTACTTCATGATGACGCTTATATCATTTCATCGGAAAACGGTTCTACAGTGGCGCTTGAGCCGTCATATTTTGATAAAACACAGGATTATCCTTTGAGTTCTCCCGACAATAAATTTTTGATAACGGTTCAGAATTGCGGAGCTACAAGGGATGCTGACGGAAAACTGGTTCTTGTCACGGAAGATATAAGAAACGGAAACGGAAGAGCGATAAAATCAAAGCTGTGGGCGGCGAATAGAGTTGATAAGATGGAGGAACCTATTAACACTATAATATGGCTTATGAAAGATCATACACTGCCTCCTGTTGTTAAAATAAAGGATTCGACGCTTGCATCGGTTATGGGAGCGTGTCTTGCGACAAAGAGAAGTTCGGCTGAAAAACTTGCCGAGGGCGTTGATGCGAATGCACTCGTATTCGAGCCGTATGCAAACCCTTTCAGAACATATGCGCTTGAACAGGATTTCAACAAGTTTAAAGCATTGTTCAAGGATAGAGGAGTGGATTGTTATATAGTTAATACGGGATTTTTCCTTGATAAGAAGATACCTAAGGAAGTGACTATAGGTATACTTGAATCCATAATAGATGAGACTGCAAAACCCGTTCCTTTCCACAAGTTTAAAGGGATGGAATACATGGAAGTGAAAGGTTTTGAACCTGACTTTAAAGACAACAAATATATTGACTTGGTTAAGGGGAGTATCCAAAACAGAATCAATTATGTTGAATCGCTCGAGGATTTTAAGGGCGGAAGAGATAAACTGCCTAAAGAAGCTATGGATGCACTTCTTGAGTTGTTAAAATAAATCGGATTATAAGAATTGAGAGGATGTCTTTTGACTTTGAGCTTAGGACATCTTCTTGTATGGCGGTATTTAAACGAAGAAATTTCTAAGATGCGGTTTTCCGTTAAAATGGGCTAATTCTTAATATGAATGCTTGTTTTGTCGAAAAAAATTAATGCAGTTTTCATTAAATACAAAGCATTTCTAACAGGAGGGGATATTCGTGAAAAAGAAAAGAGGAATTAAGATAGCAGTCCTGGTCATAGTCGTTATCTTGGCTTTGATAGGATTGTTGCTCACGTTTATAACGGATTTCTTATGGTTTGGAGAAATCGGATATGTGAGCGTTTTCTTTAAGAGACTCGTGACGGAATTGGCACTGGGAATTCCGGGATTTATAATTTTGACGCTGTTGACGTTCGTATACCTTAAACTTTTGAAGAAAAATTATATAAAAAAAGTAAACACGGTTGAATTCGGTATGAATGTTAAGACCCTGAATAGGATTACGTTTGCGCTGAGTGCGGTTTTCGGATTTATAACGGTTCTTACATATGTTAACAACTGCTGGTTTGAAGTGCTTAAATGTTTCAATGCTACGGATTTCGGAAAAAAAGATCCTATCTTTCACCATGATATAAGTTTTTATGTATTTAAGTTGGACTTGCTTTCCAAGACATCGAAGATGCTCCTTATATTTATTATTGCGCTTATGGTATTAACATTAGTATATTATCTTATACTGCTTTCGAGCAACAGACCGAGGGTATTCCAAGATGATGAACAGGCGGAGTATTATGACAACGGAAACTTTGATGATAATCCTTTCGGAGAGCGGAAAGTCAAAGGCATATTCGGCAAATTTGTGAACAATGGAAATGCAAAAAATATTTTTGATAAAAGAATTGACAGAGGAAATTTTAAAGAACTTATGCATATTGCGGGAACACAGCTTGCAGTTCTTGGAGTGCTGTTTTTTCTTTCAGTCGGATTCGACTTTTTCTTAAGGCAGTATGACCTGTTGTATTCAGAAAGCGGAATGCTTTTCGGTGCAGGATATAGAGACATCAAGGTTACGTTGCTCATTTATAGAATCATAATGGTGCTTTCGGTATTTGCGGCAATAGGGGTTGTATTATTCAGAAAACGCAAGCAGTACCGCAAAATGATGTATGTTCCGATCATAATGATAGCTGTAGGAATTTTAGGAACGGCAGGCGGTATGGTAGTGCAGTATTGGGTAGTTGATCCGGATGAACTTAATAAAGAGGGAAAATATTTGGAGTACAGCATAGCGGGAACAAGAGATGCGTACAATTTAAATGACGTCACCATAAAGAACTTTCCTGCGAGCAGTACACTCACCAAAGAAGATATAAAGAATAATCCCGATACGATAAACAATATAAGAATAAATGATTTCGGTCCTGCAGAAAACTTCTACAACCAAACGCAAAGTATCCGTACATATTATGCATTCAATGATGTGGATGTTGACAGATATATGATAGACGGAGAATATACGCAAACCTTTCTGTCTGCAAGAGAACTTGAAGAGGAAAAAACTCCGCAGCAATGGGTGAATAAATATCTGAAATATACTCACGGTTACGGAATTACTCTTTCGAGGGTAGACAAGGTGACGAGCAACGGGCAACCTGACATGTTGATACATAACATTCCGCCGGTTACAGACGTAAAAGAGCTTAAGATAAAAAGACCTGAGATATATTTCGGAGAGCTTACAAATAAATATATTTTGACCAACACGGACGAAAAAGAATTCGATTATCCGAACAGCGCTGAAAATAAAGATCAGCAGAGTAACGTATACACTGAATATAAAGGCAAAGCAGGAATCAGAATGAACATTTTTAACAGACTTATCTTCGCTGCAAAAGAAAGAAGTCTTAAAATGCTGGTTTCCACTAATATAGATGCCGAATCAAAGATAATCATAAATAGAAATATAGAAGAACGTGTAAGAAAAATTATGCCGTTTCTTGAATATGATAATGATCCTTATATAGTGTTGGCGGACGGAAAGTTGTATTGGATAATAGATGCATATACAAAGAGCAACAGATATCCTTACTCACAGCCTTATGCGGAAGACAGCGATGCAAACTACATAAGAAATTCGGTAAAAGTAGTTGTAGATGCTTATAATGGAGATACAAACTACTACTTGACAAATGATAAGGATCCTATCGCAAAGACTTATGCAAAGATATACCCTAAACTTTTTAAGAAGTTTGATAAAATGCCGAAATCTTTACAGAAACATGTAAGATATCCTAAAAAGTTGTTTGAAATACAGAGCGTAGTATATAAAAAATATCATATGGACGATGTAAAGGTGTTCTACCAATCGGAGGATATATGGGATATCGCTAAAGAAATTTTTGGAACGGATGAGACCTATATGACTCCGCAGTATTATATTATAAAACTTCCGGGCGAGAATAAGTCGGAATTTATCAGTTCAATTCCATATACTCCTAAAGGGAAGAATAACATGACAGGACTTCTGGTGGCGAGAAATGACGGCGAGCATTACGGTAAGCTCATTCTTTACAGGCTGCCTAAGGGTAAAACTGTTTACGGACCGCAGCAGGTGGAGGCACAGATTGATCAGGATTCAAATATTTCTAAAGAATTTTCACTTTGGAATTCTTCCGGATCAAAATATAACAGGGGTAATATGTTCGTAATACCTATAGAAAACGGATTGCTTTATGTTGAGCCTGTATATTTGGAAGCGACTAATGCGAGCTTGCCTGAAGTTAAAAGGGTAATCGTATCATATGGAAATAAAATTGCATACGAACCCACACTCGCAGGAGCGTTAAATTCACTTTTCGGTGACGGGACGGTAACCGGTGATGCCGGAAGCGAGCCGAATAAAGCGGGACAGCCGTCACAGGGTAATAACGAAAATAAAATGAACAATGAAGATCTTGCACAAAAGGCAAATGACGTTTTTGAGGAAGCTTTGAATGCACAGAGAAACGGCGATTGGGCTACATATGGAGAGAAGATCAAAGAAGTTGAAAGATATCTTCATATGATGGTTGAAAGAAATCAATCAGGGCAAACATCCGATAAACCGTCCAATAAAGAGAAGGATAAGGAGAAAAAATAATATGCAGATATATGATTGAAGAAGAGCAACCTGTAGAGCAATCGGATTTTAAACATGGGACTGCGAAACAGTTGTCTCGCTTCATAGTGTGAAACACGGTATATACTTATATAGTTGAGGGGATTTCAGCATGAACACATATTTAGACACAAAGGTGCTTGATAAGATGCTTTTCAAGATACCTAAAGAAGAGCATGAGCCGGATCGAGTAAAGGAAATTTTAAAAAAACATGAGGAGATAAGATTCGTTTCTTTTGTAGGAGTCGATCTCGGAGGGCATGACACGGATGCCAAAATTCCGGTGAAACTTTTTCTTGAAGACCTTGAAAAATTTTATGAGAGCGGCGTGCAAACCGACGGTTCAAGTGTAGTCCTGCCCAAAATTGCCGCGCTGAATAATGCAAGGGTGGATATAATACCGGACAGAAGTGTAGATTGGTTTGTAGATTATAATTTTATGTACAGGATAAAAGAGGGAGATTTACCTATAGGCACGCTGCGTATTCCGTCAATGCTTGTACATAATGATACGAATGAAGTAGGATCAAGGGTAATACTCAAGAAAGCGGCAGATGTGTTTAAGAGAGATTTGACGGAGCTTATAGCTGAAAATCCTTATATTCTTAAATATTTACCTTTCGATTCGGCGGATGATATAGAAGAGATTATCCTGACATCGGCAACGGAACTGGAGTTTTGGGTGAAAACTCCGGAGGAAAAAGCGGACAGAGAACAGCTTTATACTTCACAGGAACTGAAAGAACAGTATTGGCAGAGGACAAGAGGGCCCGTGCGTACGGCTATGGAAGAAACCCTCATAATCCTCGATTACTATGGATTTAATGTCGAGATGGGACATAAAGAAGTCGGAGGTATAAAAGCCAAACTCAGCAGTTCGGGTGAATACGATCATATAATGGAACAGCTTGAAATAGATTGGAAATATAGCGAAGAAGTGCAGACTGCAGACAATGACCTGCAAATAAGATATATAGTTAAAGATATTTTTAAACTGCACGGCCTTGAGGTAAGCTTTATGGCAAAACCCATGGACAGCGTTGCGGGCAGCGGCAAACATACACATATGGGAGTTGCTGCGCGGTTGAAGGACGGGAGCGTGGTGAGTCTGTTTGCCCCCAAAGATAAAGAGAAAGATTTTTTGAACCCGATCGGCTACGGAGCGTTGATGGGAATATTAAAGAATTATGAAGTAATAAATCCTTTTGTCACAGGAACAAATGATGCAATAAACAGGCTTAAACCGGGGTTTGAAGCACCTGTCTGCGTTGTTACGTCTTTGGGTCAATCGGTTGATAATCCATCCAGGAACAGAACTGTACTCTTGGGATTGGTAAGGGATATTAACAATCCTCTTTCGACGAGGTTTGAGCTCAGATCTCCGAACCCTAAAAGTAATACATATCTTGTTTTGGCATCCGGTATAATGGCTATGCTTGACGGAATAAGTCAAGTTTTATCGGCGGGGAAAACACCGGCGGAGCTTGAGAAGTGTTTATCTAAGGAATATGGTGAAGAAGCATTTTATCTCGAGAAAGACAGAGTATACCGCAGTGAACTTAATGTTTTCGATCATTATTCACAGGAAGAGAGAAACAGGTTGTTCGGAAAAGCGCCGGAGACGATATGGGAAAATATAATACGGTTGGATAAGGAAGAAGATAAAATAGATATACTGTTAAGAGACGGTGTGTTTGATAAACTTACGATAGATTCATATAAAGAAGCGATTCTGGCGAGATGGGCAATGGAGCTTCATAATCGTGTTATACCCGACGATATGGCTGAAGTCAGAAAGTGCGTCAAACTTCATGACACGGATCTTTTTACATCCTTTGATCAACAGCGGTGGGACGATATAATGAGTAGACGGAGACTTTTGGGGGTTGACAGTGAACGGGAAAATTGTCTTTTGACAAAACTTAAAAAAGCTTTGGATAAAGAAGATTATTCTACGGCATCAGACTTGCAGATAGTAATTCAAAAAGAAATAAGAGAGCTTAGAGAACTTTATGATACATATAGAAGAAATATTTTGTAACGGTGCAGTTGCAAGTCGGGAAAGGACAGAAAATGCTTGATATTAAAAGAGTGAGAGAAAATTTTGACGAAGTCGTAAAACGGATTGAATCGCGTGGACACGGAGATTACGGATTAAAAGAAATAAAATTATTGGATGAAAAGAGAAGATCGGCACTTGCAGAAGTTGAGAAGAAGAAAAACCGTCAGAAGGTAGCCTCAAAAGACATCCCTAAATTTAAAAAAGAGGGAAAAGATACTACTCAGCTTATGGCGGAAATGAAGGTCCTATCGGATGAAATAAAACTGCTTGATCAAAAATTGGATGATATAGAGATTGAGCTTAGGGATGCGATTTTAAATGTGCCTAATACACCGGCGGCGGAAGTTCCTATAGGATTGAGCGACGAAGATAATTTGGAAATCAGGAAGCACGGAACACCGCGAAATTTTGATTTTGAGTTTAAAGCACATTGGGATGTCGGACAAGAGTTGGACATATTGGATTTTGAGAGAGCAGCTAAAATTTCGGGGACGAGATTCACTGTATATAAAGGTTTAGGGGCAAGACTTGAGAGGGCGGTTATAAATTTTATGCTTGATCTTCATACGCAGGAGCATGGCTATACGGAAATCTTGCCGCCATTTATGGTAAATAGAGATGCGATGACAGGAACGGGGCAGCTTCCCAAGTTTGAAAATGATATGTTTCATATACCGGCAAAAGATTTTTTTCTTATTCCTACGGCGGAAGTTCCCGTTACAAATTTCAGGGCGGAAGAGATTTTGACTTTAGATGAACTGCCTGTGTACTACACGGCATATACTCCTTGTTTCAGAAAAGAAGCCGGGTCTGCGGGCAGGGATACAAGAGGACTGATAAGACAACATCAGTTTAATAAAGTTGAAATGGTCAAATTGTCCAAACCGGAAGATTCGTATAAAGAATTGCTTACGCTTTTGGATAATGCGGAAGATGTATTGAGGAAACTTGAGATTCCTTATAGGGTAGTAAGACTTTGCAGCGGAGATTTAGGATTTTCATCCGCAGAAACATATGACATTGAAGTATGGATGCCCAGTTACGGAAGGTATGTAGAAATTTCGTCGTGTAGCAATTTTGAAGATTTTCAGGCAAGAAGAGCCAATATAAGATTCAGACGTGATACTAAAAGTAAGCCGGAATTTGTACATACGCTTAACGGTTCGGGACTTGCGGTAGGAAGAACGGTTGCCGCGATATTAGAAAATTACCAGCAAAAGGACGGAAGTGTAAAAATTCCGGAAGCGTTGATACAGTATATGGGAACGGACACGATAAGAAAAGAGGACTGATATGTTGCACGACATAAAGGTTGGAGATAAGATTGAACTTAAGAAAAAGCATCCGTGCGGAGAAAATATATTTGAAGTTATGAGAGTGGGAATGGATGTGAAAATAAAGTGTACAGGGTGCGGAAAAGAAGTATGGCTTTTAAGAAGAGATCTGAATAAGAGGATAAAAAAAATTTTGAATCTCTAAATATAACAATATTTCGTTAAGTTATGGAAACTGCACATTTTTCTCCATACATAATGAGTAATCTAAGAGAAAATTGCTTGAGATTTATAAAAATAATATAAAAACAATAAAAAAGTATTGACAGAACAGATATAATGGGATTATACTTGTTGCAAATATTTAAATGCATTGAAGGAGAATATGTATTACATGAATATTCACAGAGAGTCGGCGTTTGGTGGAAGTCGATAATGGACAGTTTTACATTCTCACTCCTGAGCAGGATTTCCGAATTTTTAAGAAATCACGGTTGACTCCGTTATCACGGTCAAAGGCTTGATGGAGCCTTATGGAGCGATTGCGTACAGCAATAAGCAGGGTGGTACCGCGGTATACTTGAAAAAAGATTATCGTCCCTGAAGCAAGTGGATTTGCTTCAGGGATTTTTTTTACCTGAAGCAGTAAACAGAAACGGAGGTAAAAGAGATGAGCAAATTAATCAAGATATTCGATACTACTTTAAGAGATGGAGAACAATCTCCGGGATGCAGCATGAATTTGTCGGAAAAAATAAAGATGGCAAAACAGATAGAAAAAATGAATGTAGATGTAATAGAAGCCGGATTTGCAATATCTTCTCCGGGAGATTTTATATCAGTAAAAACCATAGCGGAAACAGTTAAAGACTGTGTGGTTGCAAGTCTGTGCAGAACATCGGAAGAAGATATAGACAGAGCATGGGAAGCAGTTAAAAATGCAAACAGTCCGAGGATACATACTTTTATTGCAACTTCACCTATCCATATGGAATACAAGTTGCAGATGAATCCTGATGAAGTTTATGAGAGAGCGGTAAGTATGGTTAGATACGCTAAAAAATATTGTTCCGATATAGAATTTTCATGTGAGGACGGCACAAGAAGTGATCCTGAATTTTTGGCAAAGATATTTGAGGGAGTTATAAAAGCGGGAGCTACAACTGTTAATATTCCCGATACTGTAGGATATACAACGCCTGATGAATATTATGAGTTTTTGATGAAATTGCAGGAAATGGCTCCGTCTATGGCTAATATAACGATATCCGCACATTGTCACAACGATTTGGGAATGGCTGTTGCGAATTCTATTGCAGCAATAAAAGCGGGTGCTACACAGGTTGAATGCACGGTAAACGGTATAGGTGAGAGAGCCGGAAATGCTGCGATGGAAGAGTTGGTTATGGCACTGAAGACGAGAAAGGATATTATAGGAGCCGATACGAATATAAAAACGCAGGAAATTGCAGAGACAAGCAATTTGCTTAGCAGAATCATAGGGATAAAAGTACAGCCTAATAAAGCTATTGTCGGCGAGAATGCATTTGCACATGAGTCCGGGATTCATCAGCACGGAGTCATGAAAAATAATCAAACTTATGAGATAATGACACCGGAATCAATAGGGTTGGATAAAAACAACCTGGTGTTAGGTAAGCATTCCGGCAAACATGCTTTGAGAAATAAGGCGGTAGAATTGGGATATGAATTGAAAGATGCTGAATTATCCACTGTTTTTGAGAGGTTTAAAGTTTTAGCGGATAAAAAGAAAAAAATATTTGACGAGGATATTGAAGCGTTGATAATGAAAGAAAATTTCAGAAAGCCGGCAACGGAGATGTGTTTTTCGAAAAAGAGATAAAAAAGAAAAATGAAAAATATAT
>CAJPNN010000021.1 GCA_905372035.1 Bacillota bacterium
ATAATGACTCCTATCTGAAAGAGCCACACAAATCTCCGTATAAAACTATAAATAATTTTAGCATTTCAACAGGCGTATTTCAAGGCTTCTGATAAAGTTGAAGAATATTTAATCAAAGCTTGAATATAATTCCCAGAACTGCACCGAAAATCATATATATCACTATAGGGATCTTCTTTTTTATCATCGGGATATTCACGGATATAATCACAAATATACTTAAAACATTCCTTAAATTTAAAACTGAGTCTGAGGATATATCAAAATCTTTACTGAATGTGAACTGTATAGATATGAGACTCCATAATGCAAGCGCTAAAAGAGCGCAAACTGCCGGCCTTAATCCTTGCATTGCACCGTTTATATAAATATTTTCCCGAGTATTTTTCATTAATGTTGAAATAAATATAACGATTATGACCGGCGCCGTTATAAGACCGCAAACTGCACATATTCCTCCTAAGATACCTCCCACATTAATGCCTATAGTTGTAGTAAGGTTTACACCTACAGGTCCCGGACCTGAATTTGCAACAGCTATCATGTCAGCCAAATATTCATGGTTGTACCATTCAGGCTTTGTCACTGCAAGCCTGTCCAAAAATGGCAATGTTGCCAGCCCTCCACCTATAGCAAATAAACCTATTTTGAAAAATTCCCAGTATATAAGCAGGTATATCATTTTATCATTCCGCCTTTCAGAAATATCGCATTTGCAATACCCGAAAAAGCGGATATCAATACAATAAATACAGGTGAAACTTTAAATATTATTGATATAAGCAACACAAAAATTACGATAAAATATCCGAAAAATCCCTTCACCCCTCGTTTCCACAAAACTATTACCGTATTTAATATGAGGGCGATCACGACTACCCTTATGCCTGCAAACGCATGCTGTACAGCTTTGACATCAAATCCCGTGTTTATCAGGGATACTGCGATGCTCATTATAAGTACTGAAGGTGTTATCACTCCGAGAGTGGCGATAATCCCTCCCAATTTTCCTTTGCGCTTATATCCTATAAACGTAGCCACGTTCACGGCTATTATACCGGGTGTACATTGGCCGATCGCATAATAATCAAGCAACTTATCTACGGTGGTCCATGATTTGTTGTCAACAAGTTCCCTTATAAGGACCGGCATCATTGCATATCCGCCGCCAAAAGTTGTGACTGCAATCTTGAAAAAAATAAAATACAGTTCAAAAAACTCTTTCATGTCAAAAAATCAATCCAAGGTATGTAAAAACAGGCCGCTTCCGAGCTTCGGCTCGAACCAGGTAGATTTAGGAGGCATAATTTTTCCCTCATCTGCAACTTTAAGAAGTTCTTCAGTAGAAACCGGATATACGGCAAATGCCACCTTCATATCTTTATGTGTCCTCCTCTCCAGTTCTTCAAACCCTCGAATACCTCCTACAAAGTCTATTCTCTTATCAGTTCTGGGATCCTCTATTCCGAGCACAGGTCCAAGTATCCTATCCTGCAAAATGTAAACATCCAGACTCTTTACCGGATCATCGTTGTCTATCAAATCATGATTTTTTATCATCACTCTATACCATTCATCGTCAAGAAACATTGAAAACTCATGTGTTTCTCTCGGACGTATTTCATCATCTTCCACTTTTTCAACCGCAAATCCCGCAGCTTTTATCTTTGCAATAAATTCCTCTTTACTATAACCGTTTAAGTCTTTGATGACTCTGTTATAATCAAAAATTTTTAAATCATTGTCGGGAAAAATAGCCGCCATAAAATAATTAAACTCTTCATCTCCCGTAAATTTTTTTATCTCTTCTCTTTTCCTGAGTCCCACTTTTACAGCTGATGCCGACCTGTGATGTCCGTCTGCAATATATAAGTTGTCAACATCGTCAAAAAGTGTTATTATCGGCTCGTACTGTGCTTTTGAAAGCACCCAAAGTATATGTCTTATACCGTCATCGGAAACAATATCATATTCGGGTTCGCTGTTTTCCGCTATACCTTCTATAATAGACCTTATCTTTAAATTATCTCTATATGTAAGGAATACCGGTTCCGTATTTGCATTACAAACATAAAAATGATTTATTCTGTCCTGTTCCTTTTCTACTCTTGTAAGCTCATGCCTTTTTATCGTGTTATTCAAGTATTCGTCTATTGAAACACAGGCTACTATGCCCGTCTGCGTTCTCCCGTTCATGACTTGCCTGTATATGTATACGACAGGTTGCTGTTCTTTAATTAATACACCGTCATCCAAAAATTTATCTATATTGCATCCGGCTTTTTCGTATACTTTTTCATCATACGGGTTTATATCATCAGAAAGATCTATTTCCGATCTGCAAATGTGCAAAAAACTGTACGGATTTCCTTCCGCCATGTTCTTTGCTTCTTCTCTGTTCATAACATCATAAGGCAATGAGATGACTTTTTCAGCGAACTTTTCTGACGGTCTGATTCCTTTAAACGGTCTTACAATAGCCATAAATTTTTCTCCTATCTTTCCTTTATTATCTTAAGAATTTTATCGACGACTTGATTTATCCCCATACCTGTAGAATCAATGAGCATTGCATCTTCCGCCTGTTTTAACGGATTGTATTTCCTCGTGGAATCATTATGATCTCTCTGCCTCATATCTTCCTTAACTTGACTTAAATCCGCATTTTCTCCTCTTTCCAAAAGTTCCTTATATCTGCGCTTCGCCCTCTCTTCAAGAGAAGCGACGAGAAATATTTTATAATCCGCATCGGGAAAAACATTGGTGCCTATATCTCTTCCATCCATTACAACGCTCTCTTTTTTTCCCATTTCTCTCTGCATTTCCACTAAAATATCTCTAACTTCTTTTATGGCGGATATATCGGATGCGAGCCTCGAAATCTCTCCCGTCCTTATCAGTTTTGATACATCTCTGCCGTTTAATAACACCCTGCCGGGTTCAAGCTTTATCTTTATATCAGAAAGATATTTTACAATATCCGTCGTAGAAGAAAAATTTTTAACTCCACGTTCCGATAAATATAATGCACATGCTCGATACATCGCTCCCGTATCTATATATGCTATATCCAGTGACTTTGCAAGTTCTTGAGCAATAGTGCTTTTCCCTGCACCCGACGGCCCGTCAACAGCAACAATATACGATTTATCCACCGATGTTATCCTCCTTTACAGTACTGTCCGGCTGCGTATTGCCAACACTTTGTCCGTCCCCTAAAAGCTTTTCTATTTCTGCAACAAAAGTATTGACGTCTTTAAATTGTCTGTAAACGGATGCAAACCTGACATATGCCACTTCATCAAGCTCTTTTAAATGTTCCATTATAACTTCACCTATGAGATTGCTGCGAACTTCTTTTTCCATCATGTTGTTCAGCCCTCTTTCTATTTCATCAACGATCTTTTCGATCTGAAATACAGGCACGGGACGCTTTTCGCAAGCTCTCAAAATTCCGTTAAAAACTTTGTTCCGGTCAAACGCTTCTCTCCTTCCATCCTTTTTTATAACCATGAAAGTTATATCTTCGACCTTTTCATAAGTTGTGAACCTCTTACTGCAATTGTCACACTCTCTTCTTCTTCGTATGGCATATCCCTCTTCTGTAGGTCTTGAATCAATGACCCTTGTATCGGAATGTTCGCAATATGGACATCTCACTTTACTATCTCCTTTCCGGTTTACCGACTGATAAAAAAATTAAAGTTCCTTGATTAAATTTGCCACTTCTGATTTTGCATACTGTTTTTTAAATATATCACTTCTGAAAAATGCAAATCCCGAAACTTCTCCGCTGTTTCTCGCATGCCTTACCTGACGTGCAACGATATCATTATATCTCAGCCATTCCGACACTGCATTTCCGTCACGAGTGTTCTGACCTGCATAGGCAAGACTCAACCCCACATAAAGAGTAACATCCCCTTGTTTTTTCAAGGCTATCCATCTTTTCAGGTTATTTGCATAAGCATGCGGTGCAATACGTCCGTTCCTCTTCGCTTCAAATCCCCAATAAAGCTGAGGCATAATATAATCCACATATCCACCGGTGCTGAACCATTTCTCTATATCAACAAAATATGCATCTTTCCTCTTCAAATTATCAATATTACCTGCAGGACTTATTCCAAACACGACATTCGGTTTTACAGCTTTTATCGTGCTGTAGCAGGCCGAAACGAGCATATTTACATTATTTCTTCTCCATGTGACAATATCGGATCCGCTATTTTGTTTCGTATACTCAACATTATCAAAACTTTGCCCTTTAAGTGACGGATAGAAATAATCGTCAAAATGTATACCGTCCACATCATATCCTTCCACTATTTCTTTTATACCGTCCGTTATATATTGTCTTACTTCCGCAACCGCCGGGTTAAAATAAAACTGTCCGCTATGATTAAGTATCCATCTTTTCTCAAGCCAGCCCGAAAAATATTTTTCCGATCCCCCTTCTATTTCTCCTCCGATCCTATAAGGGTTTACCCATGCATGAAATTGCAGACCTCTTGCATGTGCCGCATTTACCATGTAAGCAAGCGGATCATATCCGGGATTTTTTCCCCTTGTCCCTGAAGCATACTTGGACCACGGAAAATACTTCGACGGATACATCGCATCTGCAAAAGGCCTCACCTGAACAATAACGCTGTTCATCTTCATAGCCTTTGCATCGTCATACATTTTGTTCACGGCATTTTCAAAAGCTCGTCTGTTTTTCGGTACAACATTGAATTCCAGATATGAAATCCACATCGCTCTCATCTCCTGTCCCGCAGAATTGTCAGGTTTCTTAATATCCGGCTTTTCAGTATTCCCGCTATCCTTTGAAGTTGATATGACAACCATACCGGCTTTATAATCATAGTCGACCTTAGCTCCGAATGCTTCCATAACAACCCTTATCGGAAGATATATCCTCTGTTTCACCGCAACGGATTCAGTATCGTTTTGTATCATAACTCCGTCTTTAAAAATATATGGAGCACCGAGCGGAACTGTAACTTTTACTCCGTCTTTCAAAATTGTAGCCTGTCTGTTTTCCTGATCCCACGAAACTTCAGCACCTATAGCCTCAAGGGTCCCTCTGAGCGGAACCTGCGTTCTGTTATTTTTATCAACAAAAGGTGCTCCCAAACTCTTATCAAGTTTTAATACGTTTCCGTTCAAAGATATTCCGGGCATGACGGTTTTTGCGTACGCATCCATCCGACTTCCTCCGAACAATATAACAATGAACAAAATCAATGCCGTGGCTGCTATGAGCCGATTCTTTTTTATTCTGATCATCTTAATCTCCCTCCCGCTGTATTATTAGCAGCAAATCCCCTGATTCAAGCAATGATTTCCAATAACCTAAGAAACCATATATTTTCACTTCTAAAATAAAAAATTTATACCCCTGCAATTTTTTTCAGTGCGTCAATGTCTTTTATCTCTATTCTTTTAAACTTACTGTATAATATGCCGTCAATCTGCATTACTTTTATTTCATTTGTAGCCGTTGTTACGCTCGTTTTTGCAAGAATGGCTATATCTTCCCTCGGACATTTTAATACAGCCCAAACTTCATCTCCGTATCGGGTCTCCAAACCTTTTGATATCTGAAGCATTGCCCTTGCTATCCTTTTTATGACACCTACCCTTTCTTCCTTTTCGGCCTGTGCCAAATATTTAACTTTGTTCCCGAGCGAGTTATAAACATTAGGATCTATTTCAGGTATTTTAGATTTGAGTGTTTTTAAATTTTCAAGCGGAACACTTAAAATATGGCACTCTTCCAATGCTACTATCACTGTTTGATGAAAATCGCAGTCATAATACGTAGTTTCACCTAAAAATTCACCCGCCTCCACTTCCATATATGTCCTTTTCTCTTCATCGTCAGACTCCATAAAAACTCTTACTCTTCCTGATGCCAAATACGAAAAAGGCAAAAACTTTCCGTCACGTGCTACACTTTGTCCTTTTTCCAGAATCACTTTCTCGGAAAAAGGCTCCATTAAAGAAAATATTTTATTTTTTTCAATCTGTTTTTCCACTTTACTATTCCGTCTCCTCATAATCGTCACTTATATAATCGGGTTCAATAATATTCTTAGCATCTTCCAAAGCCTTTTCCGGAACATATAACTCTATCGGATATGCTGTTTCCGTACCCATAAAAATTTCCAGAAAATTAGACGCTCCGACAAATTTCCTGAGACACGGTATATTTTCTCCCCTGAGTTTCGATTCTAAAATATCAGCTTCAAAACTTGATATACACGTACATAGATAAATTCCGTCCCGCCATGACTTGTCACTGTTCTGTTTATCATCAAAATACATTTCAACCTCCAAAAATATCAAACGGTTTCACAATAAAGCATCAGACGGCCTTACTCCTTATTTCTTCCAAAAGTTTCAAAATAAATTCGTCAGTATTTATCGCTCCGAGTTCGCCCTCTTTAACCGAACGGACCTGTAATGTGTTATCTCCGACTTCCTTTTCACCTATAACGCATATATATGCATTTCTTGCATTTCTCGCCTCTCTTATTTTATATCCTATCTTTTCATTCCTTATATCCGCATTGCACCTTATGCCTTTATCTCTCATTTTATTTCGAACTTCAAGCGCATAATCTGCAAATTTTTCAGTTACGGTTAAAAGATTAACCTGAATCGGTGCCAGCCAAAGCGGAAATTTGCCCGCAAAATGCTCTGTAAGTATTCCTATAAACCTTTCAATCGAACCGAAAACCACTCTATGAATCATGACAGGCCTGTGTTTTTCTCCGTCACTTCCCACATATGTCAGCTCAAATCTCTGAGGCATTTGAAAATCCAGCTGTATAGTACCGCACTGCCAAGTACGTCCCAGACAGTCCTCCAGATGAAAGTCGAGCTTTGGACCGTAAAAAGCTCCGTCCCCTTCATTTATCAGATAAGGTATTCCCTTTTCTTCGACCGCCTGTTTCAAGGCCTGTTCCGCATAATCCCATTCTTCCACACTTCCCATCGAATCTTCAGGTCTCGTTGAAAGTTCAATATGATATTTAAATCCGAACATATTATAGACATAATCTATGAAATCTATTACTCCTACGATCTCATCTTTTATCTGTTCGGGGAGCATAAAAATATGCGCATCATCCTGAGTAAAAGTCCTCACTCTCATAAGTCCGTGTAATGCTCCCGAAAGTTCATGTCTGTGTACCTGTCCCATCTCACAAAGTCTTATAGGCAGATCCCTATAGCTGTACATATGCCTTTTATATGCAAGCATTGCCCCCGGACAATTCATCGGTTTTATAGCATAATCCGCTCCGTCTATCTTAGTGAAATACATATTTTCCTGATAGTGATCCCAATGCCCCGACGTATGCCACAGCTCTTCGTTTAAAATCAACGGTGTTTTAATCTCCTGATAACCTCTCTTTGCATGCTCGTCTCTCCAAAACCTTTCCAGCTCATCCCGTATGATCATTCCGTTCGGGAAAAAGAAAGGAAATCCGGGTCCTTCTTCAAATATTGCAAACAGATCCATCTCTTTGCCTATTTTCCTGTGATCCCTCTTTTTCGCCTCTTCAAGCTTCGCAATATATTCATCCAAAGCCTTTTGTTTTGGAAATGATGTCGCATAAATTCTTTGGAGCATCTTATTTTTTTCACTGCCTCTCCAATATGCTCCCGCAACGCTCATAATTTTAAGAGCCTTTACCTGTCCCGTCCTCGTCAAGTGAGGTCCCGCACAAAGATCTGTAAAATCTCCCTGCTTATAAAATGAAATTTCCTCTCCTTCAGGAAGATCTTCTATCAGTTCTACCTTATATGGCTCTTTTTTTTCTTTCATAAAAGATATGGCTTCATCTCTGGGTAAAACAAATCTTTCCAGCGGATAATTCGCCTCAACTATTTTTTTCATTTCTTTTTCTATATTTGCAAGATCATCATCGGTAAACTTATGATCCAAGTCGAAATCGTAGTAAAATCCGTTATCTATGGCAGGCCCTATTCCGAGTTTCGCTTCGGGGAACAGTTTTTTAACAGCCTGTGCCAGAATATGAGAAGATGTATGCCTGAAAGTATCTTTGCCTTTTTCATTGTCAAATTTTAAAACCTCAAGTTTCACATCCTTATCAAGCCTGTAATCCAAAGGAACAATATCACCGTCTACCATAGCCGAAACCGCTTCTTTGGCCAGACTGTTCGAAATTTGTTTTATTACATCCGATACATTCTTTCCTTCCTCCACTTTTATTCCCTTACCGTCACTCAACGTTATATTCAGCATTTTATCCTCCTGTATGTTCAGATTAAAAAACCCCAAGTGTAAAAAACACTTGGGACAGCGTACTGTGGTTCCACCCAAATTTATACTCATTTTATATAACGACAGTCTTACTGCCGGCAGAAATCTGCTGCTCCGAGCCGGTATTCACAACAGCACAAATAAGTTTGCTTTCAGCTTTGCAATCTCTCTCTGTAAATTGAAGTCTGATGTTACTCTTTCTCATCTACGCATTTATACTATTCACTTACTCATAGATGATATAAAATTTTCAAGGTTTTGTCAAGTCTCCGGGAGCTCATATTTAGCCTTTCTCACTATGTTTTCAACTTTTAAAAACGGCAATCTGAACATATCTTTACCCTTGACTTTCAAAGTGACTTCAACCGCAGGTTTTCTAATACCCTCAAAATACTCAAGATCATAACTTATTTCATCTTCAGGAAACTTACCTTTTAATATTCCGTCTATGAATTTTATACCCTCCTTTCTGTTAAACACCATATATCCCTGACCGTATGAATACTCATCATAATAAAGAGCCGCACCTGCTGCTGCATCTTCCGCCAAAGCTTTTATTTTCTCCTGTTTTTGCATGTATGCTCCCATATCGGCATCATAAATTACAATGCTCACCGCAACGCTCAATATTGCTATAAACGTTATAAAACTTTTCATGATCCCGGCTCCAAAAGCTCACTGGCAACAGTTCCCGATATCTTGTAATATCCCCGATTTTTATCCGGTGATATCCCTAATATTTTTTCTCCCGCCATTATCTTTTTTATGGGAACCCTCACCTCATAATTTATCAACTCTCTTTCATCAAAATAATTTCTTCTGTATTTAACCTGTCCGTCCGTTATTATTTCTATCTCATCAGGCGAAATACCGAACTCCTTTGACAGTTTGCTTTTCAGCTTCTTGCAATTCTCAGCAGTAAAAAATCCGTCCTGTCTTGCGGCTTCTTTTGCTGCATATACATGTTCCTGCATCATTGCCGTTCTGTGATTATTCAACTGTGAAAGTCCGAACTGCATAACAAAAATCATCATCAAAGGTAATATTGCAACCAAAATTATAAACTGCTTCACGGTTCCTGCCTCACCCTTTCGGTTATCTCATGTTCCCATGCCTTTGAAATGCCGCTTTTAATTGACGTTTCATCATCTCCTGCAACCATCTGAAATACAAATATACCGAGAATTATCATTGCAACCATTATTATTGCCTGTTTCATTATACTTATACCGATATAACAAAATCAGATTCTTCAAAATAATTTCCACCGATATCTGCAAATTGACAGCTGCTCTTTATCTTTTTGTTCGTCTCTGTCGTTATATTCTCAATCGTTCCCTTATATTGTCCTATAAATCCTGCAATAGCTATTCCCAATACAACCATCGCAACCATAACTATTATCTGTTTCATAACACTCCTCCTAAAATAAATTATTTAACATTTCTCTTTGTTCAATAAAAAACGAAACACAAAGAAAATCGATAAAAATTAAAATAACATTAATAACCACCGGTATATATATAAGATTACTTATTATCTCATCCTGACGCCTTATATCTGTTATCATTGCTTCCTTAATAGATTTTTCATATGAAATCAGAGTTTCGAGAAGATCTTTTTGCGGAATTTCATCCCACTTTAATATTAATCTGCAAAAATCCCCGGAAATATCCGTACCTGCATACTTATTAAAAACTTCTTCCGCTTCTTTTATACGATTTAACCTTACAAACGATAACATATTGACAAAGGCTTCTTTCAATATACCGTCATTATCACACAATACTTGAAGTACATAGTCGATTCCTATATCATTCTCTCTTCCTACCACTATTATGTTTCTTAAATAAGAAATAGATTGAAAAATTTCTCTGTCAACTTGAGCTCTGCGTTTTTTCTCCAGATATCGTTTAAATACTATCCCTCTAACCTCAATTAAACGTTTTTTCAGGTTTTCTTCACTTATAAAATCTCTCAGGCGACGTTCTTTGCTTCTGTTTATTTCATATACTCCTAAAATAAATGATCCCATAGAAAGCATATAAACTACATATGTCATGTTTAAATCCTCCTGACAATCAACTTATAAATTTTTTTCTATATAAGATTCAGTCCTTCCTAAAAATCAAAACTCTTACTCCTTACAGCCTCTATAAGCACTACGTTAAACAGATAAAGCAAAATACATATGACGAACAGAATAATCCCTTCTTCTGTAAAAAATTGATTTCTAAACAGTTTTTCAAAAGGTATATCAAGATACCTGGTCGATGCTGCAAACATTCCCGCATAAAGCAGAGGTATCAAAAATAACAGCATTCTTCTCGCTTCGGAATTCAATCTTTTACGCTCTTCCAAAAGCTTCCTCGCTTCCCTGAGCTGAATCAACAGATCCTCGAGCGCAGCCTGAACATTTATCCCGCTCTCTCCCGCAATAGCAAGATTGTTTGCAAACATTCCCGCCCAGTTCGTATTTATACCGTATGTAAAAATTTTTGCCGCATCTTTTATCTTCTCAATATTTCCTTCCGTTCTCATCTCAAGCAAAATCCTGTAGAGCAAATTCTTTGATACCTTGATATCATTGCCGCCGTTTGTGATAACAAGTTCCATAGTTCTGTAAATATTGTAATTTGCAATTCTGTATTGTGACAAAAATTCGGATATCAACCTTTCTCCCTCATAACTTCCTTTCTTCCTCATATTTTCAACTTTCATCTTCATCGCAAGATATGGCATGAGGACAAAACCCGATGTTATAAATAGCGAAGTTACCATTCCTGATAAATATAAGAATGAAGTAAACACCACTACTCCCAAAGCTGTTTGAAATATACAAAATCCGTCTCCCGATATATTTTTTATACCTACGGTCCTCAAAGTTTTTTCTATATTATCCGACAACTTACCGTATATATTCTTGCTTCGCCTATTATATCTTAATCTTCTGTAAGCCTTTGATTTCTTATATAAAAACACTAACGGATCATAAAATAAAAGTATTATCCCCGACAAAAGGCATATATAAATAGTTAAATATATCAAATTCAATCTTTCATTGTTTCCTTTCCGACATCTTCTTAAGCTGCAAATCAAAACTATGAAAAGCTTTATAATTTTCTTCTTCCGCCAATCGCTTTTTTTCTTCACTTATCAAATAGCTGAATCTCCAATTGTCAGATCTGAAGTTGTATCTGCAGATTTCCTGCATTTTGATCGCATCCTCACTCTTATCGTAAAGCAACTCATATATACACTTAAGCCTCTTCTTACTTTTATCCGCAAGCTGTACAAAATGAAAAATATAATCTATGCTCGCTGCAACTTTCTTAGACGTTATAGCTATATCTCCTCCCATGCTTTTTACTATTTCAGACGCCACGTCGTACGGAAAATCCAACGGATCTCTGGTATGAAAAGTCATCTTCATCCGCCTAGTCCCCTTGCTTGCAATCCTTATAGCTGTATCCAGAGCTATGCCGTCCCGTGCTTCCGCCAAAATGAAATAATCAGCATCACTTCTAAGTAAATTTTTAGATATGTTCTTAAGTTTCTCATTGTCCGCAATAATCTGAACGATAGGTGAAAACGGCATTATTTCATGAAGTCTTATTTCCGGATCCGTCTCAACCATCACACCTTCAAGCTCCGGATCTTCATATCTTTGCCATGTTGACAGAAATGAAGTCTTCGCAGACCTGACAGGTCCCGTAAAAGCGACATTGAATCCCGCCTTTACCATGTACTCAAAAAGTATACCCGAACCTTTGGGAATAGTCCCGAAACTTTCCTGTTGTTTAAAACTGTATTCCGGTATTATATATCTTCTGAAAATTATAACTTCACGATCCTGCTTTACCATTTTCCCTTTAAATATCGTAATTCTGGTTCCGTCCAACAGATATATCTCATGAAAGTCTCTATCCATACGCTCCTGCGGAGTCAAAAGCAAAAATCCCCTTATAAGCTGCTCTCTTCTGTCTTTAGAAATTTTTTGTTCCATAAGCTTCATTTTACCTCTATCCAGGTAGAAAATATCGTTGCCTATTATCTTTGCGGAACTGCTGTTTCTGAATCTTTCACCGAACCACTCCGCCATACCTGCCATACCCCAATTCTCATGATATATGCCTTCGGCAAGACTTTCATACCACGACGGATAAGGTACAGAAAAATAGTTTTTACTTTTTATAAATTCGTCTATTTTATCAATAAGATATCCTACTTCTTTTTCATACCCTATTATAGCTTTCTTTTGAAGCAACATAGCACCTATAAAGTCATCTCTTTCTTCCTGCCATCTTTTTCTGAACTCGACTCCGACCACTTCGCATAATTTTTCAAAAGACATATCTCTATAATCTGTAATATGTTCCATCACATAATCTTCAGCACAAAATCTTTCCAAGCAATCTCCTCTTTTCTCTTACCGGTCCCCCATAATATGATTCAATAAATTTTGACATCTCCCGATGGAAGAGTTTATTTCTGTCCTGTAAAACATCGTGTTCCCTTTCGCACTCTTTAAGTTCATAAGTATATGGAATTGAAATTATATCCCCCTTATCCATGCCGAGTCTCTCGGACATATATTTGATGTCATAAGGATCTGTTCCGTCATACATGTTCATTAAAAGCTTTCCTATCTCAATCCCCATTTTAACAAGCAGTTTCAGTCTCATTTCCAGACCTTTAACATTTGATTCTCTTTGATTCAGCACCGTTATCAGATCCTTATCCTCAACATTCAAAGCTCCCATCGTGAGTCCGTTATTCAAATTTTCTCCCGCATCGACGATTACATAATCAAACTCGTCTCTTGCATGTTCTATTAATTTTTGTGCAACATCAGGTTTATAAGTTCCCGAGGCTATTATGTTTTCAGGCTCTCCTATGTACCATATCCCCTGATCGCTACCTGCCGCTTTACTCAAAAATCCTCTTACAAGCAAATCATTGTCCAAAAGATGAACTATAGACTCGATGTTTTCCGTACTTTCTTTTACATAATGTGTAAAACTGCCTTCGTTCAGTCCCAAAAATATCACTTTTTTATCTTTGAACTTTCTTGCCGTTTTGATCGCAAAGTTTAAACTTATCAGAGTAGTTCCTACACACTTTCCTCCTCCGAAGAATAAAACAACTCTACCTCTCATTTAATTGTTTCCTCCTTGGATTATCAACAAGTCCTTAGGATTTGTCTGACATAACGCTCGGATTTTTGAATAGACATCCTCATTGCATATAATCTCTATATGATCTATTACTCCCGACGTAGAGTCTCTGTTAAGCAACTCTTTCTTTGTTCCGTTAAGATCTGTTATCTCCCTGTCCACATTGTCTTTAACGAACGCTACTGAAAATTTCCCTATTTTGGCTCGCTGAGAAAGTGAGTAGATATCTATCTTATCCCCCTTTCTAAGAGAACTGCTCCTCATATAGATCCATTCCTGGGGAATTACAAATATCGCTCTCCCCTTGCCTATAAAAAAATCTCTTTTAGAAAACATGGATTTTGATAACTGACAATTTTCCGGTATATTAAATTCTGCAATTTTACCTACCACATCCTTAATTTCATTCATTCTGACAGCTCCTTGCACCAGATTTTCATGAGATATCCTTCCCGCTTTCAACATTCCCGCATTTATAAGTTCTCCTTTTTTAATCTCATGTTTGGCATAAAGCGCCTCTTCCGTAAAAAAGCGTTCTCTTCCATAACTCTCCCAATAAAACATAGAACCTATCGCTAAAATTATCATAAGGATCCCGATAGCAGGTCTGAATTTTTTCAAGCTTTTCTCCCTCCTTTTTTGGTAATGATTGTAAATATATTATATAATTAACATTTTATTCAGTCAAGATTTTTTATGATTTTTTATATAATATGTCATGATAATACAATTTCATTGGCGTTCAAAAAACTTAAAACCGCCATACCTGTTGTTTTTTCAACATGCACAGCGACTATTACACACACTTTTTATCCTATAGACCCACTTTTGCCCTACGACACAAAGTTTCAGGATAAAAAAATGAGACGTAATTTTTTATCTGTTTTCAATCATCAGCTTTTGGCTCCGACTTTTGCAAACATTACATTTCACAGTCTCATTTTTATTTTATTCGTATTTTTTCAATCGATAAGCTGCATTTTGTGTTTTATCTGTCTTTCATTCTCTTGTATTCTCTCTTATTCAACACGTTTTTATATGCCGGTCTTATTATCTTATCGGTATTTATAAGCTCTTCCATCCTGTGAGCACTCCAGCCGGATATTCTTGCGGTTGCAAATATCGGAGTGTATAATTCCAAAGGCAAATCGAGCATACTGTAAACAAATCCGCTGTAAAAATCAATATTGGTACTGACACCTTTATAAATTTTTCGCTCATTTGCAATAATTTCGGGTGCAAGCTTTTCCACCGCACTGTAAAGGTCATATTCGTCCTGTCTGCCTTTTTCCTTCGCAAGGCTTGAAACAAACTTTTTAAAAATCCTCGCTCTCGGATCCGAAAGAGAATAAACTGCATGACCCATGCCATAAATAAGTCCTCTCTTGTCGAACTGTTCTTTATGCAACAAACCCTTTAAATACCATTCTATCTCTTCGATATCCTTTGGATCCTTAACCGTTTTCTTAAGATCGTCAAACATTTCTACAACTTTTATATTCGCTCCTCCGTGCTTCGGTCCCTTCAGTGAACAAAGAGCCGCCGCAATGGCGGAATATGTATCCGTTCCCGTAGATGTCACCACATGTGTGGTAAAAGTCGAATTGTTTCCTCCTCCGTGTTCCATATGAAGAATCAAAGATATATCCAGCAACAAAGCTTCAAGCGGTGTATATTTACTGTCGGGCCTTATCATTTTCAATAAATTCTCCGCAGTTGATGCTCCTTTTTCAGGCGGATGTATGTAAAAGCTTTCTCCGTTTATACTGTGATTAAAAGCATGATAACTATATGCCATAAGCATAGGAAACTCACTTATTAAATTTAAGCTCTGTCTAAGTACATTCGGAAGTGAAATGTTATTCGGATCGGAATCATAGGCAAACAACGTCAAAACACTTCTCGAAAGTGAATTCATAACATCCTTGCTCGGGGCCTTCATAACTACATCTCTTACAAAATTTCTCGGTAATGTTCTTCTTTCTTCAAGAACATTGCAAAAACTCTCAAGTTCTTTTTCGTCAGGCAGTTGCCCGAATACCAGAAGATATGTGACTTCTTCAAATCCGAATCTCTGCTCATCTACAAACCCCTGAACCAACTCCTCCACGTCATATCCTCTATAGTAAAGTTTTCCTTCACACGGAACTTCCTGTCCGTCTACCACTTCTTTTCCGTGAACATCCGCAATATTTGTGAGCCCTGCTAAAACTCCTTTTCCGTTTAAGCTCCTGAGCCCTCTTTTAACATTATATTTTTCATATAAACTCACATCCATTTTATCGTTTTTTATACATAACTCCGTCAATTCCTGTATCGCGGGAGTTATCGAAAATAAATTTTCTCCCAAATTCAACACCCCTCTTCTTTCTCATGCTTTCTCTTCCTCGTCATAAGCGCATAAACCGCTTTTCTCGCATCCGTCTTATCGTTTATTATAGCATGTATTGCCGTGGTGATCGGCATTTCCACACCGACTTTTTCAGCCAGATCATGTGCCGCCTGTGCGGTAAAAATCCCTTCCACCACCATACCGACTTTTTCCACGGCATCAGTCGGCTTCATTCCTTCTCCTATCATAATTCCGCACCTTCTGTTTCGGCTGTGCATACTCGTACATGTAACTATAAGGTCTCCCATTCCCGTAAGGCCTGCAAACGTATCCTCTTTTGCACCGAGCTTTACACCAAGCTTACTCATTTCGCTCATTCCCCTTGTCATAAGCGCAGCTTTTGCATTGTCACCGTATCCCATGCCGTCCGAGATCCCCGCACCAAGTGCAATTATATTCTTTAAAGCTCCGCCAAGTTCAACTCCTATAACATCTGTATTTGTATATACTCTCAAATTATCGGTTATAAAAACATCCTGAATCTCCTCTGCAAGCTCTATATTTTTTGATGCGCAAACAACAGTTGTAGGAAATTTTCTGCCTACTTCCTCTGCGTGAGAAGGGCCTGACAATACGACATAGTTGCACTCCGGCAATATTTCTTCCGCTATTTCGGACATTCTCATCAAAGTGTTCTGCTCTATCCCCTTAGCTACATTTACGATAATTGTGTCCTTACTCATAAACTTTTCCGCAGCTTTCAAAGCTGATCTGAAATGCTGTGCAGGTGCTGCAAATACAACTACCTCAGCATCCCTGAGCATTTTCTCCATATCCTCAAAAACTTCGACATTTTCTCCAAGCAAAACTCCGGGAAGATATCTCCTATTTTCACCGTTCGCCTGCATTTCTAAAACATGCTCCGTATCTATATCCCATATGGAAACTTTGTGTCCCTTATCTCCCAAACTGATCGCCAAAGCTGTTCCCCAGCTGCCTGCTCCAACAAATGCGATTTTTTTACACATATCATATATCCTTTCCGCTTACTGCATAAGCATTACTTTTTAAAGCTTATCTTTGATTCAGTCCCCTTGATCAGTCTTTTTATGTTATCCTTGTGCCTCACAAGAACAATAACTGCCGTCACCGAAGCCCAAAGTAAATATCTCGAATCAACAAAATATGCCGTTATGGGAAAAATAACCGCCCCGAAAACCGACCCTGCGGAAACGGTTTTGGTTAATGCCATTATAATCAAAGCCGTAACAAGCACTATAATCCCTATCTCGGGATTAACCGTAAGTATCAGCCCTATTCCGGTTGCAACTCCTTTTCCTCCTTTAAAAGCGAACACCGCCGGCCATATATGTCCCGCAAATGCGAAAATTCCGGCAATCATACCTGTTGCAGTTCCCCCTATCAAATTACCTGCGAGAACCGCAACAACTCCTTTTAAAACATCGATCGCAAGCGTTATCGCAGCCGCTTTTTTCCCCAACACTCTAAGCACATTGGTGGTTCCGGGATTACCGCTGCCTTGCTGTCTGATATCCACATTTTTTATTTTTCCGATTATTATCGCCGGTGAAACATTACCTATCGCATAGCCTAAAACCACCGCAAAAACTATCCGATAAATACTTATACCGTCTAAACTGAAATACCATTCCATCTCTTTTTATACCTGCTTTTCATTCTTTTCTCTGAACACAAACTTTATCGATGTACCTTCAAATCCGAATGCATCTCTGATCTTATTTTCAAGATATCTCGAATAAGAGAAATGAACGAGATCTCTGTTGTTCACCTTAAACGAAAACAGCGGCGGATTCACCGATACTTGTGTCACATAATATATCTTAAGCCTTTTACCTTTATCACTCGGCGGAGGATTTATCATGACCGCATCTTCCACAAGGCTGTTGAGTTTCCCTGTAGATATTCTCGTAGCCCTGCTACGCGTCACGAATTCCGCCGTTTCCATGACCTTCCCTATCCTTTGTTTCGTAAGTACGGAAATAAAGATTATAGGAGCATAGCTCATAAATGAAAGTTGCAACGATATATTTTTTTTGAATTCACTCATGGTATTGGTCGATTTTTCTATCAGATCCCATTTGTTTACTACAACAGCAATACCTTTTCCCGCCTCATGCGCAATACCCGCAATTTTTTTGTCCTGCTCCGTAACACCTGTCTGAGCATCTATCATGAGCAGACAAACATCACATCTTTCTATTGCGGCTATAGCTCTTATTACACTATATCTTTCGATATCTCCATACACTTTGCTCCTGCGCCGTATTCCCGCAGTATCTATCAATATATAGTCATTGTTGTTCCATCTGAAAGGTGTATCTATGGAATCCCTGGTCGTCCCGGCTATATCGCTTACAATAACTCTGTTTTCTCCTACTAAAGTGTTCACCAGCGAACTTTTTCCGACATTAGGTTTGCCTATGACCGCAATTTTGGTTATATTCTCATCATCATCAAAACTTCCGTCCGGAAAATTCTCCACAATACGATCCAAAACATCACCCAGGTTAAGCATATTTGACGCGGATATACAAACGGGATCTCCAAGTCCGAGTTCATAAAAATCATATATCACATCATGCATATTGGGCGAATCTACTTTATTTACTACGGGAATCACATGTTTTCCCGTCCTCATGAGCATGTTGGCAACTTCTCTGTCCGAATTTGTTATACCTTCTCTTCCGTCCAGCATAAAAAGTATAACATCAGCCATTTCCATGGCTATTTGTGCCTGTTCTCTCATCTGTGAAAGAATCACATCGTCGGAATCGGGCTCTATACCTCCCGTATCCACCAATGCAAAAACAATACCTCTCCACTCCGCCTCGGCATATATTCTATCCCTTGTAACTCCCGGCATATCTTCAACAATAGACACTCGCCTGCCGACTATTTTATTAAAAAACGTAGATTTTCCGACATTCGGTCTGCCTACTACAGCCACTACAGGTTTTGACATTTAAATCACCTCTATTCAAAAATGTTTTCGGCGAATATTATAGGATCAAAATCTTTCAGGTCATCAATCCCTTCACCCACTCCTATAAGTTTTATAGGCAATTCATATTCGTCGGAAATCGTTATTGCTATGCCGCCCTTTGCAGTGCCGTCAAGCTTTGTAATAACTATGCCCGTAAGTTCCGTTATGCTCCCGAACTCCTGAGCCTGTGACACTGCATTTTTACCTGTTGTTGCATCGAGTACAAGCAGTGTTTCACGCCTTGCTTCCGGATATTCTCTTGAAATCACTTTGCTCATTTTTTCCAATTCGACCATCAGATTTTTCTTATTTTGCAGTCTGCCTGCCGTATCGCATATAAGAACATCTATATTTCTTGCTTTCGCAGCCTGAACGGCATCGAATATCACCGCCGACGGATCAGCTCCTTCCTGATGTTTTATAACCCCAACTCCTGCTCTGTCACCCCAGATTTGAAGCTGTTCACCCGCTGCCGCTCTGAAAGTATCGGCCGCCGCCAAAAGTACGCTTTTTCCGTTTTTTAAATATCTGTTTGCAAGCTTTGCTATCGTAGTTGTCTTTCCTCCGCCGTTAACCCCTACCATAAGTATAACAAGAGGATATTCACCTACTATTTTATGTGCTTCTTCTCCCTTATTTATCAATTCTTTTATTATTTCTTTGAGTCGTTCCTGAACTTCTTTCGGTTCATGCAGTTTCATCTTCTTTATGTCCTGCCTCAATCTGTCTGTAATGCGCATGGTCGTTTCCATACCTATGTCGGATGTTATAAGTGCTTCTTCAAGTTCGTCAAATGTTTCTTCATCTATCTCGGGTCGCATTAAAATCACATCTTGAATTTTTTGCTGCAACTTTCCGAAAAACGATTTTTTTTCATCGCCTAAAAACCCCATAATATTCACCGAGTGTATTTACATTAAAAATACACCCCTGATCTCCTTATCTTTTATTTTTATTTTATCTGAAATTATATTATTTTATTACTGCATAGTCAAATACATTCCGTTTGTATTTTATAGCTCTATTTCATCTCCAAGTTTAAGTGAAAGGATTTTAGATATCCCCTGTTCCGGCATTGTAACTCCGAATAAGGAATCCCCGTGTTCCATCGTAACTTTTTGATGAGTAACCAGAGCAAATTGAATATCTTTAAATGTTTTGAGGTATTTTGCAAATCTCTCAATGTTCGCATCGTCAAGCGCCGCCTCAACCTCATCAAGAATACAAAACGGAGTGGGTTTTGCTTTCAAAACCGCAAACATAAGGGCTATAGCCGTCATTGTCTTTTCCCCTCCGGACATCAGATTTATATTCTGCAATTTCTTCCCCGGTGGCTGTGCCGTTATTTCTATGTTGCAGTCAAGCGGTCTCGATTCGTCTTCCAAACTCAGCTTAGCGGTTCCGCCTCCAAAAAGCTCTTTAAAAGTTTCATCAAAATTTTTCATTATGCTCGAAAAGCTGTCGTTAAAATTCTTTTTTATATTCCTGTCCATCCGGCTTATTATATCCTTAAGTCCCGACATTGCAGTGTTCAAATCATCTCTTTGTTCCACTAAAAATTCATATCTCTTATTTACCGACTCATACTCCTTTATTGAACCTAAATTTACTTCTCCTATTGCTTTCAGCCTCGCCTTTAAATGTTTCGCTTCCTTTTGTGCCTCTTTCAAATCAATCTCTCTGTCTCTGTATTCTACAGCCTGAACATAAGAAATTTCAAACTCTTCCCAAAGCTTGTTTTTGAGGTTCTCAAGTGTCGTCTCCTGCTTTGCCTGCTTTATTTCAAGTTCATATTTCCGTCCTGCAAATCCGTTTATATCTTCATCGAGAAGTTTGACTTTCGATTCAAGTTTTTCCAACAGTTCTCTTATATGTTTTTTTTCCTGCTCAAGCTCAGAGTCATAACTGTTCACATTTTTGATATCAAGCTCCGCCATATTTATATTTATAACAAGTTCCCTGATTTTTTCTTCAAGGTTTGCTTTTGTATCCGCAATATGTGAAACTTCCGCTTCACCCTCTTCAAGCTCCTTTGTGTATTCAGCTATTCTGTCACGCACCGCTCCAAGCGCTTCGTTTGCCGCATCATACTCTGCTGTCGCCTTTGACAATGATATCCTGCCGTGAGTTATAGTCTCGGAATGCTCTCTCAAATCTTCTTTTATTTTTTCATTTTCGATCCGGTCCGTCTCCGTCTTGGAAATCAAATTTTGCATTTCATCTTCCATTTCCGCAACCTTGATTTTTAAATCATTCGCCATTTTCTGTGACTCATCGAGTTGCTCGGAGAGTTTTTTAAGTTCCTGCCTGGTTCTTTCCCGTGAAAAATTCAATTCTTCATTTTTCATTTCCAAAACCGCTACATCCCTATTGA
>CAJPNN010000022.1 GCA_905372035.1 Bacillota bacterium
CCTATTGATTTCCGTCAACCTATCTTCATTTTTGTTTTTTTCAAGAATCTTCTTATCCAAATCCGCATCTGTTTTTAATATGTCAGATTGAACATTTTCTTTTTTTTCTATGAGAGTTTTATTTTCCTCTTCCATATTTTTAATCTTTGAAGTCAACTCCAAAAGCTCGGATTTCCTTGTCAACAATCCGCCTTTGCCGCTCTTGAGATTCCCTCCCGTCATCGCTCCCGATGAATTTACAATTTCTCCTGTAAGCGTAACAAATTTCGTGGCCGTCCTTTTTCCTTTGCTCATGGCAACCGCATTATCAAGCGTATCCGCAATAACCACCTTTCCGAGCAGATGTTCCATGACCGGGCGTAAATGCTCTTCATATTCTATACATTCACTTGCAATACCTACAAATCCCTTTTCATTTTTAAAAATACGGCTCTCCAAAGCGGATCCTCTCATACTGTTTACCGGTAAAAAAGTCAGTCTTCCCGCCTTATTGTCTTTTAAAAGTTTTATGGCCGATTTCGCACTTCTGTCATCCTTACAAACAATATTTTGAAGCCCGTATCCAAGTGCGGTTTCGATTGCCGTCCTGTTTTCCCTGTTTACCGAAATAAGCTCCGCAACGGTACCGTAAAGTCCGTTTACTCCTCTGTTCATTATAAACTTGACGCCGTGGCTGTATCCTTCATAAGATTGTTCAAGCTCTTCCAAAGTCTTTTTCCTCGCCCTGGTACCTTCGATAAATACACGGTTTTCTCTGATTTTTTCGTCAATTTCCGCAAGTTCTTTCACCTTAAAAGCTCTAATATTATTCGCTTTATCCATATATTCACAAATTTCATTCAGAGCTTTATCCGCTTCCGCTTTTTCGCCGAGCTTACTTTCCAGTTCTCTGCTGTTTGAATCATATTCACTGTCTTTTGTATTACTGTCTATCTCTTCCTGTCTTAAGATCAAATTGTTCCTTAAATTATCTATACCGTTAATCTCGCTTTTTTTGGAACTGATATCAGACTGAAGCTCAAATATTTTGTTTCTGTCACTATCTATAGACAATATACTTTCGTTTGCAAACTTATTCTTTTTTTCATACTCTTCAATACTTTCCTGCAGTGATTTCTCGAGGGTTTCTTTTTCGGACATCAAGTTTTTCACCTTGTTCAAAAGTTCATTTTCATTCTCTTCTTCATGCTCAAGCTTCTCTCTATACGTCTCAAGCCTGCTCTCAATGCCCGTTCTGTCTCTAACAAGGCTTTCAAGTTTTTCCGCTGAAAGTTCTTTTTCTTTGATCAACATAGCCATCTTATCACGTGCTTCGATAGATTTTTCTCTATACCGATTTATCAGATCCTCAAGCTCAAGATTTTTTTCTTTAGCCTTGGCTGTCTCACTTATAAGAGATGCTTTCTCCTCTTTCACCTGTTCCAATGTCCCTGACAGCGTCAAAATATCATCTTTTAAATATTCATTTTTTATATCCGTATCTTCAATATTTTTTAGCGTTATATTTATCTCAAGCTTATCATACTTATCTTTTATCTCTAAATACTCTTTAGCTTTTTCACTGTCCGTCTTAAGTCCGCCTATCCGGCTCTCGATTTCATTTATAATATCACTTACACGATCAAGATTCTGTATTGAATTTTCAAGTTTTTTCTCAGCATCCTGCTTCTTTGTCCTATATTTTACTATACCCGCGGCCTCTTCAAATATCTCCCGTCTTACGTCCTGTTTGCTGCTCACTATATCGGAAATTTTCCCTTGCCCTATAAGCGAGTATCCGTCAACACCTATGCCGGTATCCATTATCAGTTCTCTTATATCCCTCAAACGGCAATGATTTCCGTTTATAAGATATTCGCCTTCTCCTGAACGATACATTCTCCTCGTTATGGCCACTTTACGGTAGTCTATCGGCAAAACCCCCGCTTCATTATCTATTACAAGAGTAACTTCAGCCATACCTCTTGATTTTCTCGAAGCGGTACCTGAAAATATGATTTCTTCCATCTTGCCCCCGCGGAGCATTTTAGGACTCTGCTCTCCCAGGACCCATCTTATAGCATCACTTATATTACTTTTTCCGCTGCCGTTCGGACCCACTATGCATGTTATTCCGTCATTAAAGTCTATCGTTACAGGATCTGCAAACGATTTAAACCCGTGCATATATATTTTTTCAAAATACATCTGAACCTCCATGTTCCAAAGCCTGCATAGCTGCATTCTGCTCCGCTTCTTTTTTTGTGCGACCCGTTCCCTGGCCTATTTTCTCACCTTTATAAAACACTCCTATTTTAAAAGTTTTATCGTGATCCGGTCCCTTCTCGGAAATTATCCTATATTCAAGGAGTCTGCCGTTTTTTTTATTCTCCTGTAAAAGTTCCTGTAATTTGGATTTATAATCCGAATATATCTTACCGTCCAAAACATCTTCTATCCTGTACTTAAAAAGTTTAAGAACTATTTTTCGTGCATTCTCAAAACCTCCGTCTATAAATACAGCTCCTATAACCGCTTCAACCGCATCCGCAATTATTGATTTTTTTTTCCTTCCCCCACTTTTTTCTTCACCTGCGCTCAGGCTTATATATTCACCTATACCGAGTTTTTTACCGCAAATCACCAAAGATTCCTCACAGACGATCAAAGCTCTGAGTCGCGTAAGTTCTCCTTCTTCAGAGACAAGCCTTCTGAACAGATGCTCGCTTATAACCAGATCTAAAACAGCATCCCCCAAAAATTCAAGCCTCTCGTTATTAGATGAAATCATACTGCGACTACGCCTTGAAAAACCTCTCGGATAACTGATGAGTTCAGATGAGTTGTTTAGAACTGAAAGGCTAATATTTCCATATAAAATATTATCAACTCTTGTTTCATTACTTTTTAATGCGGATCGTGCTCCGCAAGAACTGTGAGTTAAAGCCTCTTCAAGATATGTTATATCTCTAAATCTATATCCCAACTTCATTTCCAAATCTTTTTTAGTCAATACTTCCAACTGTTTCCTCCAAATTTACGGCTGATTCTTCTATCAGCTCCACGACATTGTTTTCAGCATAAGCTATTCCTTTTATGATCGTATTTTTGACTGCATTGGCATTTGCAGAACCGTGCGTCTTGACAACAGCCCCTCTAACCCCTAAAATCGGTGCTCCGCCATACTCCGAATAGTCAAACAGCTTCTTCATATCTTTCATTTTTCCATACAAAAATGCCGCGCCTATCTTCGCCAATACCCCGTCAGTGAGCTTATCTTTTAAAAGTCTCGTTATCTGTCCGGCAAATCCTTCCGTCAGCTTTAAAATAACGTTTCCTACAAATCCGTCGCAAACTACAACATCCACCGCTCCTTTGGGAATTTCTCTCGCTTCCACATTCCCTACAAAATTCAGTCCGCTTTCTTTTAACAATCCATACGCTTCTTTTATAGTAGCCGTACCCTTTATCTCTTCCTCTCCTATGTTTACCAGACCGACTTTAGGATTATCTATGCCTATAACTTTTTCCATATAAATACTTCCCATAATAGCGAATTCCAGAAGATTTCTTGCTTTACACTCGGAGTTCGCTCCCGAGTCCACCATAAGGGATATCTTGGAGCCTTTCGCTTTTAAAATCGGATATGAACTCGCTATTGCAGGCCTTTCTATGCCCGAAATCCTATCAAGTATAATCAGACTGCCCGCCATTAATGCTCCGGTATTTCCGGCCGAAATAAACAGCTGTGCATCGTCCGATTTCAGCATATTTATACCTGCCACCATGGAAGAGTCTTTTTTACTCCTTACAGCTCTTACCGGCGAATCGCAGTTATCTATAATTTGTGTAGTATTTCTCACAAATATCTTTTCCTTATCATAACTATATTTTTTGAGTTCTTCTTCTATAATTTCTTCCGGTCCTAATATACATATCCTGTGCGGGATTTGCTCCGATGCTGCAACTGCACCTTTAACTATTTCTACGGGAGCATTATCTCCGCCCATACCGTCAACAGCAATTATCATATTGTCACCGTTCAACGTGTCCTTTACAAAACACATCAAAACTCTCCTTCCCCAAAATCATTTTATGTTCAGTCAACCAATAATTCAGAACTTCCTAATCTCTCATATCTGTCTTAAAAATGCCTGTCTGTAATAACACCTCCACCTGCAACTATGTCCCCTATATAAAAAACTGCCGACTGTCCGCTTGCAAAAGCTCTCTGCGGTTCCTTAAAAACCACTCTGGCACTGTTTGACGCAAGAGGCGTCACCGATGCATTCTTACAATTTTGCGTGGATCTCGTCTTACATCCCACATGTACACTTTCCTTTAATTCCTCACTGATGATCCAATTCAGATTTTTTACAATAAGTTCTTTGGACATAAGATCGTCATTGTCTCCCAAAACTATCGTGTTATCCCGTATATTTTTTTCTAAAACGAACAGCGGTTTCCCAAGTGCTATACCAATACCTTTTCTTTGTCCTATCGTATAATTCACGATCCCCTTATGTTCGCCTAAAACGGCACCGTCTTTTGATATAAAGTTTCCATAAGGTATCCGCCTGTCGGAAAACTTCTCTATAAACTCCCCGTACTTTTCATCCTTTACAAAGCATATATCCTGACTGTCTTTCTTATCGGCGTTTGAAAATCCTAAAGCTGCTGCCGTCTTCCTCACCTCTTCTTTGTTTTTATCCCCGAGAGGAAACAATGAATGTGAAAGCTGTCTTTGACTCAATCCATAAAGAAAATATGTCTGATCCTTCTTTTCGTCGTTTGATTTTTTAAGCAATATCCTTCCTGTCTGTTCGTCTCTGACAGTCTGTGCATAATGTCCCGTCGCAACATATTCAAAACCTCTGTCGAGCGCAAAATCCAAAAGCTTTCCGAACTTTATAGTTTTATTACAAAAAACACACGGATTCGGAGTTTCTCCATTTAAATATGTAAATATAAAAGGATTTATAACATCATGTTTGAAAGCGGCTCTAAATTCTACCACTATATGTCTTATTCCGAATTCATCAGCCACCGCTTTAGCCGTTTTTACATCTTCGTCGAACTTATCATCGCTTCCCGTTCCGAAAATCGCTCCCCTGTTGAACAAATCCATGGTAAGGCCCGTCACCTCATGCCCCTGCTCGATCAGTATTTTCAAAGCGACAGAACTGTCGATTCCGCCGCTCATCCCTAAAAGCACTTTAGCCATTGATATTCTCCAAAATTATATCAAGCTTTTCCAAGATTACATCCGTAGATTCCAAACTGCCTTTTCCTACATCTCCACACGCCAAAAGAGAACTTTTAGGTCCTATAAACTGCACACCGTTATCTTTGAGGAGTTCAATATTTTTTTGTGTATGTACATTCTCATACATTGCGGTATTCATCGCAGGGCAAATTACCATAGGCTTATTTCCGTAAGCCAAAGCGACGGAAGAAAGCATGTCGTCGGCTATTCCGCTTGCCAGTTTTGCAATTATGTTTGCCGTTGCAGGTGCAATAACAAACAGATCACATTCCTTTGCCAGAGAAATATGCTTGACACTGCTCGGCTCATATTCTTTAAACATCCCGGTATATACTTTTCTCTTGGTTAGCGTCTGAAATGTAAGCGGTGTTACGAACTCCATGCCGTTTTCAGTCATTATCACATTTACTTTATGACCTTTTTTAGTAAGTTCATTTGCAATATCGCATGACTTATAGCAAGCTATACTTCCCGTCACTCCCAATATTATATTTTTACCTTTCATTTTCTGCTCCCCAATTCATCAATACAATTTTTTACTATACCTTTCGCAATTTCATTTTTATCGAAAAACGTTTCTTTTCTTCCGGTCTTTGAAATCAAATAACCTTTATGTTTGCCGTCTTTTATATCCTTAAGATCGTTTGCGAGCACAAAGTCGCAATTATTTTTGTCCATCAAACGCTTCGCAACGCTTAAAAGTTCTTTTTCAGATACATTGCTGAGAAGTTTAAATCCTACTAAAACAGTTCTCGGTGCACACTCTTTAATGCTCTTTATAACCTTAGGGTTTTTTTTCAAAATTACTGCCAATTCTTCTATATCCGAACTTATTTTTGTGCTGTTGTCGATCTCCTTATAAGCATCACCCTGTTTTTCCAACACCCTGTCTACCCTATAATCACTCACTGCCATACTGTGTATTACGATATCCGTCTTACTCAGTTTCAACTCACGCTGAATTGTATCGAGTAAATCAACCGCACTTTCCACGGGTACACGGCGAACCTTCGCCTCATGCACAGGAAGTTTTGATCCTACTCCATATATATATATCAATTCTTCTATGTCTTCGGAATATGAGTTTAAAAACTCATCCGCAATCTTGCTTCCCAAAGTACCTGTTGCCGCATTGGTTATCGCCCTGACATTATCTATGGCTTCCTTACTTCCGCCTGCTGTAATAATAATCCTATACATTTATTCTATTGCGTCTCCTATTAAAAAAGTTCCGTGGAAAAATACCTGTCCGCTGAATCAGGTAATATCACAACTATATTTTTCCCCTCATTCTCAGTCTTTTTTGCCTGTTCAATCGCACAGGCGAGTGCCGCTCCCGATGAAATACCTGTCATAATTCCTTCCAAAGATGCCAGCATTTTGGATGCTTCGATTGCAGACCGGTCATTTGCCAAATATATTTCATCTAAAAGCTTTAAATCCATGATGTCCGGTATAAACCCCGCACCGATCCCCTGTATTCCATGCTTACCGGCTTTTTTCCCCGATATCACCGCCGAATTTTCAGGCTCTATCCCTATAATTTTTATATTACTGTTTTTTTCTTTTAAATATCTTCCTGTTCCGGAAACGGTTCCTCCCGTTCCTATACCGGAAATAAAAATATCTATTTTACCGTCCATATCTTCCCATATCTCCGGACCTGTGGTCTTATAATGTGCATTTACGTTTGCTTCGTTCACAAACTGTCCGGCAATTATGCTGTCCTTTATCTCTGATTTTAAATCCTCAGCTTTTTGAACAGCTCCCGCCATACCTAACTTTCCGTCAGTTAAAATCACCTCTGCTCCCAAAGCTGTTATTATCTTTCTTCTCTCTTCAGACATCGTTTCCGGCATAACTATCAAGACTCTATATCCTTTTGAAGCTCCTATCGCCGCAAGCCCTATTCCGGTATTTCCGCTTGTAGGCTCTATTATAGTAGCTTCAGCTTTTAAAAGTCCTTTTTTTTCCGCATCCTCTATTATCTCTTTTGCCGCTCTGTCTTTTATGCTTCCCGTAGGATTTAAATATTCCAGCTTTAAAAATATATTTGCTTTTATTCCGATTTTTTCAGCAAGTTTTAACGGTTCCAACATAGGCGTATTGCCTATAATCTCACTTATATTGTTATATATTTTCTTCATGCCTTGCTTACCTTTCTCTTTTCGAGATTATATCATTAAAAACTTCTCTATAATCAAGCTTAGTTTAAGTCAAACCGCCTATGTATCCGACACTATATCTCTAAAGACCGCTCCCGCTATTACCAATCCGCATGCTCCCGGGACAAACGATATGCTTCCAATAGCGGTACTCCGAGTTTTAACAGGTTCTTCCTTGGAATAAACGACTTTTAGGCTTTCGATCCCCATAGCTTTCAATCTTTTTCTCATTATTTTGGCTATCGGATCCACCTGTGTGCTGTATATATCCGCAACTTCAAACCCTGCAGGATCAACCTTATTTCCCGCACCCATCGATGATATTATAGGGATTCCCGCATCCTGCGCTTCTTTGATCAAACAGAGTTTTGATTCAATACTGTCAATAGCGTCTATAATATAGTCATAATTTTTCAGATCTATTGCAACATTATTATTTTCGGTATAAAAAAATTCAAACCTGCCAACTTCAATTTCCGGATTTATGTCTTTAAGCCGGTCTTCCATAACCTCGGCTTTAGATTTACCTAAGGTACTGTGCAAAGCCGGTATCTGACGGTTGATGTTAGATATCGAAACACAATCTCCGTCACATATATCAATCCTGCCTATTCCGAGTCTTCCCAGTGCCTCGATCACATAGGAGCCTACACCTCCCGCTCCGAATACAATTACACTTGTATCACGAATCTTTTTCAAAGCTTCTTTTCCTATCAAAGATTCCGTTCTTATAAACTTTTCTTCCATTTCAATTACCTACCGTAAGCGGCTATATTGACATATGCACATCAAGTTATTCGCTCATTCTTTTTATTAATTGAGCGCATTTCTCACACGGCATATAAATTCTATATAATAACCACGATTTAAGTCCCTTATGCTGGTTATTATACCACAAAAACACCCATAAACCACTAAAAAGATACTCCAAAAAAGAGTATCTTTTTAAAAAAATTATATTCATAATATAAAGCTGTTTGAAAAACAAACTTCCGAAACGTTTTTTTATATTTCCTTCTTCCAAAGACCGTGAAGATTGCAGTACTCATATGCCGCAATAACTTCATCTCCGGGTGCGAGCGCAAATTTTGCAACGGGCTTTTCTCCCGGTTTAAGCGGTTTCCTCTGTCCGCCTTCTTTTGTCAAAAGATAAATGAACTGTATATAATGCTCATCAAGCATAGGGTGTTCAACGCTTCCCACTTTCACCGTAACTATATTTCCATCCTGTTCAATTACGGGAACATGCTTTTCTTTAGCCGCATCTTCAGTATTTGCAACAAGTTCATGCATAGGCTCCCCGCAACAGACAACCGGAACTCCTGCGTCAACAACCATTCCTACAATATTTCCACAATGTCTACAGATACAAAATTTAGGTTTCAACATATCATTATCCTCTCTTTCATTAAACAAATAAACTCATTATAACCCTGTTAATATAATAAACATATCATCACGGCAATATAATCTCGTATAATAACCGCTTAATATAGAATCTATGCGATTATTATACCCCGTTTTTTATAATTAAACACATAATAACATTAAAATATACCTGCAATCCTTGACAGCTTCGCCAATGTGATCTCAGCCCAACTGTATTCGCACATATATTCACCGTTAAATCCTGATATGACCTCCTTGTTTCCGCTAAGAAATTCAAAATAATCACAATATATTCCGGTGTTTTTAATATATCTTGCATTTCTGTTTTCATTTAAAATATGTTGTATTCCATTTTTCTTAAGGGTATCTCTCAATGATTTTAGAGTCATTCTGAAAAGAGCCGCCAGGTTATCATCATAGATTTTGCCCGGCCAAAGTCTTGTAATAGCATATTCCGACGTCACTACACTTCCCGCCATATCTACAAGGAGAGCTAAAAGTTCTTTTGATTTTCTATTTTTGAATATCACAGGGCTGCCGGCAACAAATATGTCAAAACATCCGAATGTATGAATTTCAATATTATTGTTTATGTGAACATCTGTATCCACACTGTTTTTAGACGTTTCAAGCTTTGAGAATATCTCAAGTATATCGCCTCTGTTTTCAGGATGTTTAGCTTCAATCACCTGCCTGTACGCTTTTCTTTTTATAAAGTCCGCTATACCGCTTTCAACGTCCATTCCCATACAAACTATCTTGCAGCCGTAATCGATGCTGCTGATAAACTTGTCAAAAATGTAAGGACTTATCTCAGGCATGGAAATATCTAAAAAAATAAGCTCCGTATCGCTTTCAACCGCTTCAAACTTCAACTCCAACACAGAATACATACAAAGCGTATTCTCACATGTAAATGAATCGTCCACACTGTATAAAAGTTTTATAATATCTTTCGCATTTCTGTCAAAAACTATATATTTCACAAAATATCCACCCTACTTTAAAACATATCAGAAGAGACTGAGTTGATTTGAAACCGGCAAAGCTCCTACTGCATTACTTGCCGTTAAAGCCTCCACTGCATTTTTATTTAACTTACACCTCGTCCTCATATCCTCAATCGAACAGAATTCTTTCTTTTGAAATTCATTATTTATAGCCTTGGCCGCATTTTCGCCTACACCCTCTAAAGCCACAAGCGGAAGCAAAACCTTTCCTTCCTTTTTCGTAAATTTTATCGCTTTCGAATCTCCTATCTGCGGATGTAAAAACTCGAATCCTCTTGCATACATCTCATAAGCAAGTTCGTACACTACAATCTGCCCTTCCTCTTTTGCCGTGAGACTTCGTCCGCAATTCTCAAGTTCTTTCATCTTTGCTGAAATCGCTTCTTTACCCTTAAGTATTGTACTCGCATCAAAATCCGCAACCTTTACCGTAAATATTACCGCATAGAATTCGACGGGATAATACACTTTATAGTATGCTATTCTGTATGCCATCATTACATATGCTACCGCATGAGCTTTAGGAAACATATATTGTATGCGTTTACACGATTCAATATACCATTTCGGAATATCGCTGTCGAGCATTTCCGCTTCCTGCTCTTCCGTCAACCCTTTACCCTTTCTTACCGATTCCATGATTTTAAACGCACTCTTGTCAGAAACTCCGTTTTTTCTTAAATAAGTCATTATATCATCTCTTGTAGATATTACATTTTCCATGGTTGCATCACCGCTTTTTAAAAAATCCCGAGCATTGTTGAGCCACACATTGGTACCGTGAGAAAATCCTGAAATCCTGATAAGATCGGCAAATTTTGACGGTTTAATATCATCAAGCATCTGTCTGACAAACTTCGTACCGAATTCAGGAATTCCATAACTGCCGTGAACAAACTCATAATCGTCATCTTTTATTGAAAGACCGTCTATGCCGTTAAAAATACTCATAACTCTATCATCTCTCAGCGGAACTTTAAGAGGATCTATTCCCGTCAAATCCTGTAGCTGTCTTATCATCGACGGCACATCGTGACCGAGTATATCAAGCTTGAGCAAATTTTGATCTATAGAATGGTAATCGAAATGGGTGGTTATTATTTCCGTTCCCGTGTCGTTTGCAGGTCTTTGAACCGGACAAAACTCATATATTTCGTGTCCTTCAGGAACTATTATTATTCCTCCCGGATGCTGCCCCGTAGTACGTCTTACTCCTACACAACAATTTGCGATCCTTTCTATTTCAAACCTGTTCAAATTTTTATTCATCTGTTCCATATACTTCAGCACAAATCCGAACGCAGTCTTCTGAGCTATAGTTCCTATGGTTCCTGCTCTGAAAACGTTATTTTTTCCGAACATATCTTCTACGAACTTATGTGCTACAGGCTGATATTCTCCGGCAAAGTTAAGATCTATATCGGGCTCTTTATCCCCCTCAAATCCCAAAAAAACTTCAAAAGGAATATTAAAACCGTCACGTTTGTAAAGAGTTCCGCAAACCGGGCAGTTTTTATCCGGCATATCGACGCCGCAATCATAACTTCCGTCATCTATAAATTCCGAATGTTTGCATTCCGGACAAACATAATGAGGTACCAACGGATTAACCTCAGTTATTCCTCCCATTGTCGCAGCAAAAGATGAACCCACGGAACCTCTTGAACCTACCAGATATCCGTCCGCTATAGATTTTTGTACTAATTTCTCCGCAGACACATACATAACCGCATATCCGTTTCCTATAATTGAATTTAATTCTCTTTCAAGCCTCTGTTCAACAATTTCGGGAAGTTTTTCGCCATAAATTTCATGAACTCTGTCAGAACATATCTTTCTCAATATTTCCTCCGCCCCGTCGATCCTTGGCGGGAATTTTCCGTCCGGAACAGGTTTTAACACTTCTATTTCTTCCGCAATTTTATTGGAATTTACAACAACCACCTCATAAGCAAGTTCCTTGCCGAGGTATTCAAATTCGCCGAGCATCTCCTCGGTAGTTCTGAAATACAACCCCTTATTGCCTTCAATATCCTGATATCCCTGACCCGCCTGTAAAATGGTTCTGTAGATATCCTGATTTTTTTCAAGATAATGAGAATCACAAGTTGCAACGGTAAGTTTTCCTAATTTTTTACCGAAATCTATTATCTCTTTATTTATCGTTTTCAAATCTTCAACTGAATCAACTATACCGTTATCGACCATAAATTGATTATTGCAGAGCGGCTGGATCTCAAAATAATCATATCTTTCGGCGATCTTCATTTTTTCCTCATCCGATTTATTTTTCAGGAATGCCTGATAAATTTCACCTGCCTCACATGCACCTCCTACGATTATGCCTTCTCTGAATTTATCTAAAAGGGCTCTTGTTATTCTCGGTTTTCTGTAAAAATAGCTCAAATGTGAAATCGAAACAATTTTATATAAATTCTTAAGTCCGGTTTGATTTTTTGCTAAAAGTATTATATGATTCGTTCTGTTTGTCTTATAATCTATATTCCCTTTGCTGTCTGTTATCTCTTCAACCAAATATCCCTCCAGCCCGTATATTATCTTTATATTCGATTTGGAGGCGGCTTTCGCACAATCCGGAAAAGCCTGAACGACACCGTGATCTGTAACCGCTACTGCACTGTGACCGAAAGAAACGGCAAGATTAATCATTTCCACGGGATCGCTGAGGCCGTCCATGGCACTCATCTTCGTATGTGCATGAAGCTCTACCCGCTTTATCTCGGCATCATCTCTTCGTCTTTCTTCATCTTTTCCTTTCTCTATTGAACGTGCTGTTAAAACAACGCATCTTTCATAACTGTCATACTCTGCCGTTCCCTGCACCTTCACTCTTGAACCGATATTAATATTGGATTTTATATCATGCCATTTAGTCTGTGACATAAAACATTTTATGTATACCGATGTGTTTTCATCCGTAATAAACATCATAACTATTTTTTTGCCGGTTTTTGTATCTTTGCTTTCAAGTTTAAAAACATTTCCTTCTACAACAGTTTCTCCGCTGTCTTTGTTTATGGATCCCAGCGGCGAAATCGGTTTTGTTATGCGCTTTCCAAGCAAAATATTTCCCGATACGGGTGCTTCTCCTCTGCCATACTTCGTTTTTTCCGCAGTAACGGAAGATGTTCGGGCTTTAGTTTCTGATGTGAGTGAACGGCTTTCTTTCCTATCCTTTTTATCCTTATCTAAAACCTGCCGTTTTTTATCCTCATATATTTCCCCGTTATTGTAAAATTCTATAACAATATCTATTCCCACATCTTCTTTAAATGCTTTTTCAATAAGCTTCTTTACATCTCCGTTGAGCTCCTCAGAAGCTATGGCCCCCACGACCGGAATCTTAATAAATTTATCTGAAAAATCAATGCCGTCCTGTTGCACTGTTCTTGCTATATAAGAATTTCTTACAAATATACGTTCCGTTAAATATGGAAAATAACTTTTTATTATATCCGCCTTTGATTGAATAATATCATTATATTCATATTCAATCCTTATTTTCCCGGAAGCTCCAACCTTATCCTCTATCAGCTTTATTATCTTTAAATGATCATTATACGGTACTATAAAATTAAGGGAAACGTAAATGGTAAAAATCTCGCTCTCCCTTGATATAGAACCTCTAGTTATTTTAATACTACAGTTTTCTTTATTTATTTTTAATTTTTCCCATGAAATACTTTCTTCAAAAATTTCAATCATTTAAATCTCCGAAATATCTCCTTCTTATTTCTTTTTCCAACGCACTTGTCAATTCTTCTTCCGGAACGGAAGCTAAAATTTCTCCTTTGCTTATAAGGATCCCCTTACCTTTTCCTCCCGCAATACCTATATCCGCATTCTTGGCTTCTCCCGGTCCGTTTACGACACAACCCATAACAGCAACATCTATCTTGCCGGGCTTATACTTTTCCATTTCGGGCTCAAGCGACGTGATCATCTTTTCCACATCTTTCGCTATCTCTACAAGATCTATCCTGCACCTTCCGCATGTAGGACACGATATGAGGTTTATTGAATTATCAAGCATACCCAGGCTCTTTAATATCTCCTTTGCAAATTTTACTTCTTCAATCGGATTTCCCGTTAGTGAAACTCTTATCGTATCCCCGATTCCTCTAAGCAACAAGCTCCCTATACCTATTGCCGACTTTACCATTCCCGTCTTTACAGTTCCCGCTTCCGTTATTCCTATATGAAGCGGTATGTCGAGCTTGTCTTTGATGAGCATATGTGTTTGATAGTTCAATACAACATCGGATGATTTGACTGAAAGTACCAGATCTTCAAAGCCGGTATCCATCATATATTCAACACTGTTTTCTGCACTTTCAAACAGGGCCTCTGCGGTTATGCCTCCATATTTATTAATTAGATCTTTTTCCAACGATCCCGAATTCACACCTATCCTTATAGGTATTTTTCTTTCCTTTGCGACTTTCGTGATCTTTGTAAGCTGTTCTTTATTACCTATATTCCCCGGATTTATTCTAAGTTTGTCCGCACCGTTTTCAGCGGCTTTTATAGCAAGCCTGTAATCAAAATGTATATCCGCAACTATAGGAACGGGGCTTTCCTTTTTTATATGCTTTACAGCTTCGGCAGCTTCGCTGTCCGGAACGGCAATCCTTACTATCTGACATCCGCTCTCATATAGCTCATTTATCTGTTTCAATGTTGACCTTATATCCCTTGTATCCGTATTTGTCATCGATTGAACGGATACCGGAGCATCTCCCCCGATTGCAACATCTCCGACCATCACTTTACGTGTCATAGAAAAAATCTCCCTACATCCTGAATCGTAACAAAAATCATAAGCCCGAACAATAAAAGAAGTCCTATCATATGTATTTTCCCCTCGAGTTCAGGTGAAATTTCCTTTTTTGTAACGGCATTTATTATCAAAAACAAAATTCTTCCCCCGTCAAGCGCCGGAAGCGGAAGCAGATTGAAAATAGCCAAATTAAGACTTATCAATGCGGTCAAAAATGCAATAGTCGATAATCCTGATTTAACACTTGCACCTACCATTACCACAATGCCTACCGGTCCCGTCAGGTTTTTGGCGGATACTTGACCTGTTATAAGCTGACCGAGCACCTTGAACATCCTTTTCGTAAGATCCCAAGTCCCTGTAAATCCTTTTCCTATAGATTTTATAACACTTTTTTCTCTTGCGGGAGATATTCCCATCTTATATTGTCCCGATGAATCTTTTTTCAAAGGACAATTTATTGTTATTTCTTTTTTATCTCGTTCCACCTTAAGGTTAATTGAGCTTTTCCTGCTTTGACTTACACTTTCTGTTATCTGATCCCACGATGTCACTTTTTTATCGTTTATCTTTACAATCTTATCGCCTTTTTGCAGTCCCGCTTCGCTCGCGGGAAATCCCGGTGCAAGGCTGTCAACGGTAGTATTGGGAAACCCCGTAGCCATCGTGAGTCCGATCATTATTACAATAGCCGTAATAAGGTTCATAAAAGCGCCCGCTCCGAAAACCACACCTCTCTTAAACGCAGATTTGTTGTTCAACGACTTTGGTGACGGGTTATCCTCATCCTCTCCCAGCATTTTACAAAATCCGCCTATAGGTAATGCTCTGAGCGAGTATTCCGTCTCACCTTTTTTAAAATGAATTATCCTCGGCCCCATACCTAAAGAAAATTCCAAAACCTCAACTCCACATGCTTTCGCCGCAATAAAATGTCCGAGTTCATGTACAAATATCAAAAGACAAAATATCAAAATTGCTGCTACTATCGTTCCCATCTTCTCACCCTTTCTCTTACTTCTTTATCAAGCTCCAAAATATCCTCAAGATTTTCCGCTTGTTCAAAATTCCAAGTATCCATTATTTCCCCCAACATTTTTTGAATATCCGGGAACTCGATTTCCCCCTTAATAAATTTATCAACCAAAACTTCATTGGCAGCGTTCAAAACACATGTCGCAGATTTTCCTATTTTCAAAGCTTCATAGGCATAATCCAAGCACCTGAAAGTTTCCCTGTCCGGCTCCCTGAATGTAAGTTTGGATATCTTTGCAAAATCCAAGCTGCCCATATCGTTTTTTATCCTGTCCGGCCACGACATTCCGAGCGCTATAGGAACCTTCATGTCGGGTTTGCCGAGCTGTGCCAATACAGCGTTATCCTCAAATTCTATCATGGAATGGATTATACTTTCAGGATGCACCACTACCCTTATTCTCTCGGCATCGAGATCAAAAAGCCATCTTGCTTCTATTACTTCCAATCCTTTATTCATAAAGGTGGCGGAATCTATCGATATCTTTTTTCCCATACTCCAGTTCGGATGATTTAACGCTTCTTCCATTCTCACACTTTTGAGCTCGTCTAATTTCTTACCCAAAAATGGACCTCCCGATGCTGTCAAAATTATACTTTTAACTTTATTTTTTTCTGCCGCCGCCATGCACTGAAATATTGCACTGTGTTCGCTGTCAACAGGTATTATATCTACATCTCTTTCGGCTGCAAACTCCATTATGAGCTTACCCCCCGCCACAAGAGTTTCTTTATTTGCAAGAGCGATATTTTTTCCCGCTTCTATTGCTCTATATGTGGGTTCAAGCCCTATCATTCCCATAAGTCCGTTTAAAAGTAACTGATAATTACCGAATGCCGCAACATCACACAGCCCTTTATATCCTGTCAGTATTTCATGTCCCGGAAGTTCTTTTTTTAAAACTCCGCCGCTTTCTTCATCAAAAACCGCAACCGCTTCCGGCTTAAATTCTTTTATCTGCTCTTTTAAAAGCGAAATATTTTTATTACATGACAAAACTTTTACCCTGAATTTATCGGGATTTTCACGAATTACGGAGAGTGCCTGTGTTCCTATCGAACCTGTAGATCCTAAAATTCCTACATCTTTCATAATATATCCTACCTTATGATTACAAGAGCGATATAATAGTAAACCATGGGCGCCGTGAACAGCACACTGTCAAATCTGTCCATTATACCGCCGTGCCCGGGTATAAGGTTTCCATAATCTTTTATACCTATCTTTCTTTTGAATATCGATGCTGTCAGATCTCCGAACTGTGAAACTATACCTCCTAAAGCTCCTATAATCACACAGTGATAAAGCAGATCCTGCGCAAAGAAATATCCGAACAGTCCACACAGTACCATGCTGCCCAAAATCCCTCCTATGGATCCTTCTATAGTTTTTTTCGGGCTTATATCGGGACAAAGTTTATGTTTACCCAATAAAAACCCGGTGAAATATGCCATTATATCCGTACCGAATGCTGTAAGCAGCACGAGCCATACCAATATACCGTATTTTCCGCTCTGTTCCGTAAGCGTAACATGAAAAGAAAAGAAAACCACATAAAATATTCCCAAGAGCGTGACCATGCCGTCTTCAAGTTTTCTTTCATTGATCTTAAAAAGATATAACAGGCAGACAAGAACCGTCACAAAACACCACGCCACATAAAATTCCGCCTTATTAAAAAATATATTGACAAGATACAGCACTGACGTCATAACATATGCGATCAGGTGTGACGGTTTTATGTCCATACTCTCAAAGGCCTTAAAAAATTCCCTTACCCCCATTATTCCTATTATGAAACATGCTGCCAAAAGTACATACCCGCCTAAAAAAACTATAAGCAAAAGCGGCAACATCACAAGCCCCGATAAAATTCTTACTTTCATCTATCTCCCTCCGAATCTCCTGTTTCTGTTTTCATATTCTTTAAGCGCTTTTTTGTATTCATGTACTGTAAAATCCGGCCATAGTACATCGGAGAATACCAATTCGCTGTAAGCTGACTGCCACAGCATGAAATTTGACAGTCTCTCCTCTCCGCTGGTCCTTATAACAAGATCCGGATCGGGAATTTTATTATCATAAAACCTGTCCCTGAAATCTTTTTCGGTTGATGTATCCAAATCCAGTTCTCCTCTCAAAACATCTTCCGCAAATTTTTTTGCAGCCATAAATATTTCATTTCTCGATCCGTAATTCAAAGCTATATTAAAATTGAGTCCTGTATTGTTTCCGGTAGAGTCCAAAGCTTTTCTCAAACTTGCCAACGCCAGCCTCGGAAGTTTTTGATAATCTCCCATAACAGTCAATCGTACATTCTCTTTGCAAAGCTCCATAAGCTCTTTTTCCACATATATAACCAAAAGTTTAAAAATGCCGTAAACTTCTTCTTTAGATCTCTTCCAATTCTCGGTTGAAAAAGCATACACCGACAGATGTTTTATACCCAAATTGCTTGAAGCCCTAACTATTTCCGTCATAGCCTTCATTCCCGCATTATGCCCTGCAAACTTCGGAAGTTTTCTTTTCTCAGCCCATCTTCCGTTTCCGTCCATTATTATAGCTACATGCTCCGGCAGCTTGTCTAAATCTAAAACTGTATCATCCATAATTCATCTACCTAAATTTTAATATATCAAGAAATAAATATGCTCTATATTTTGCAATATGTAAGTTCTGTCTTTCCTGATATCTCTCTTACTCTTATAACTGTCTTTTTTCCTGAAAGCTCCTGTCCGGGACGTTCTGCAATTGTTTCATTCAAACTAAAATCAAGCCCTTCTATTTTTAGAAGGGCCGCTGCATTTTCTATTTCCATTCCGAGCAGTCTTTCCGAATTTAACAAAGTTTAAACCTCCATAATTTCCGCTTCCTTTTCGGATACAAATTTTTCTATCTCTTTAGTATATTTATCAGTCAGTTTCTGAACTTCATCCAAAGCTCTTTTCAGATCATCTTCTGTAAGTTCACCCGACTTTTCTTCTTTTTTAATCTTGTCATTGGCGTCTCTTCTTTCATTTCTTATTGCTATCTTTGCATCTTCACCTATTTTCTTTACTGTTTTCGAAAGTTCTTTTCTTCTTTCTTCTGTAAGCATAGGTATCGTAAGCCTTATGACTTTTCCGTCATTGGACGGGTTGATTCCGAGCTCGGATGCATTTATCGCTTTTTCAATATCTCCGATTACCGCAGGGTCAAAAGGCGCAACCATCAGAGTTCTCGGTTCCGGTACGGAAATATTCGACAAGTTTTTTAACGGTGTAGGCGTTCCATAGTACTCCACTATGACCTTATCAAGCAGTGCAGGATTTGCTCTTCCGGCTCTCACTGCATTAAGCTCATTTTTAAGTACGTTCATCGTCTTTTGCATTTTTTCTTCAAAAACTTTTTCCACATTATCCATAATCTGTTCCTCCTGAAAACTCTATTTATTTTACAAGTGTTCCAATATTTTCTCCTTTAACGGCTCTGAGCACGTTACCTTTTTCATACAGTGCAAATACATGTATAGGTATGTTATTATCCATACAAAGTGATGCTGCCGTAGAATCCATAACCTTAAGACCTTTCTCTAAAACTTCTTTATGTGTAAGTTTTTCAAATCTTTCGGCATTCGGGTTTATCGACGGATCATCCGAATATACAGCATCGATATTTTTAGCCAAAAGTATTATATCAGCTTCTATTTCCGCTGCTCTGAGCGCCGCTGTAGTATCTGTCGAAAAGAACGGATTGCCTGTGCCCGCTCCGAATATAACCACCGTATTTTTTTCAAGATGCCTCATTGCACGACGTCTTATATACGGTTCCGCAATTTCTTTCATCTCTATCGCCGTCTGAACTCTGGTAGGTATACCGTTGGCCTCAAAAGCATCCTGGAGCGCCAAAGAATTTATAACAGTCGCAAGCATTCCCATATAATCAGCCGTAGCTCTGTCCATACTCTTGCTGGTTCTTCCTCTCCAGAAATTCCCTCCACCTACAACTACAGCCACCTGAACCCCCAGTTCTACCAAATCTTTGACCTGCAATGCAACCTCCTGAAGCATTTCCTCGTTAAGTCCGAACTTTCCTTCTCCGGCTAATGCTTCTCCGCTGATCTTCAACAACACTCTTTTGTATTTCGGTTCCATAGGTATGCTCCTCCTGAATTTTTTATATGATTCAAGTCCTTTACGGTGGTTATTATACCACAAGCTGTTATTTGAGTAAAATTAAAAAAAGAGAATCATTTATATTTTACAGTCATATCCCCTACATTGATGACAAATTTCCAATCAATATTTTTCTTGACTTTCTTACTGTCCCGCCACTTCTCCAAATTGAACATACTGATCATATCGGGAGGTTTAACCATGAACATTTCTCCTGCATTAATTTTGTATCCTATTTTTAACGGCTGCTTTACTTCGCTCTTTCTGACTATAATGTTCAAGTTTCCGGCATTTATATTTGTATTTATTTTTTTTGGCAAATTAAAAAGGTCAACTGCTACATTACCCGAAGTGTCTGTGATATCAAGCTGCTTCGTCTTGCCTTCGAAGACTATGTCTCCGGCACTTACTCGCCCTATAAGTATCTCTGCTTTAACTTTTTTAAGCATAAAATTTCCGGCACCCAAGTTGGCACTCAAATAATTTGACTTTATACCGTTAAGGTGTACATCTCCGCATTTAGATTTTATATATACGGTACTTAGCTCAACATTTCCCGGTACCGATATCTTTATCACTTTTTCCGGTTTCCGATTTCGCTTATTATAAAACTTTTTTCGTAAGTTATTATCAAAAACGGAAGTATCCACTGACAATTTCCCTTTTTTTAAAGATATTTTTATATTCTCCTTTAACCCTTTTTTCATTACATTATCCGGTGCAATAACGTCTACTTTAAAATTTTTTCCGTTTATAACATCAAGATCGAATCCCCATGCCCCCTTAAGCTCTATGTCCTTCACCTTCTTGGCATTTAAATCTCCAAGCTCAAATTCTTGAGCTTTTTCAGACGTTATTCTGAACTCCTTATGTGGCTCTTTAAAATGTAGCCATATCCCCAATACTATTGAAATAACTATCGCCATTATACATATTATCGTAAATATCTTTCTTCCGTTCATAAATTCCTCCACATTATTTTATCCTGTCTAAGATACTATATCTATAAATATCCTGTCAAGATTATAACATGTCACCATGCCAAAAAGACATGTTTCAATAAATGCTTCTTTGCGACAACGACGTTCCAATCTCAGCATCCATCTTTTTTATGCGTTTCCGTTATTCCGTCACCTCATGAAAATGAATAGTTTTAAAGTATTCACCAAAATATTT
>CAJPNN010000023.1 GCA_905372035.1 Bacillota bacterium
ACATAAGGGAGTATTGAAATGAAAAAATTACCATTTTAATATTAATAATTTCAAGTAAATAAAATCTTCAAGGATATTGCGAACAAACGTTTTTATGTGGTATAATAACCACCGTAAGGGACTTGAATCATGGTTATTATACTGAATTTAGCACCCTGCGATTATTTTGCTCTTAAAACGGACAGTGATTGAGAAAAATCGCATACGCTTGATCATAACGTGAAGCATAGTATAAGGGTAATTATGTAGACAGGAGATAAAATGCGTATATTGGGAATAGATCCGGGATATGCCTTGTTGGGATGGGGTGTTCTGGATATGAACGGGAATAAATTTGTGCCGATAAATTACGGTTCGATCGTGACGGATTCAAAGACGGAAATGCCTATAAGATTAAAACAACTTTATGAGGGCGTAAGCCAAATTATAGAGACATACAAGCCGGAAGTGGTTTCGATAGAAGAATTGTTTTTTAACAGTAACGCTAAAACCGCCATATTGGTCGGACAGGCGAGAGGTGTTGCGGTTCTTGCCTGTGCTAATTACGGACTTGAAATAAACGAATACACCCCTCTTGAAATAAAACAGGGGTTATGTGGGTACGGACGAGCAGAAAAATGTCAGGTACAGAGTATGGTTAAAACTATATTGAATTTATCACAAGTGCCGAAACCGGACGATACGGCGGATGCACTTGCCGCTGCAATTTGTCACGGACATTCGGGGAGATATAAGAAACTGTCGGAGAGGTATTAAGTATGATAAACTTTATAAAGGGAACGGTGGTCAGTAAGTCAGACGGGATTTTAATCATGGAAACCGGAAACGGATTGGGATATGAGATAAAAATGACGGAAAGAACTCTTAATCATATGAAGTTGAATAAAAATGAGATCGTGTATGTGTCAATGATAGTAAGAGATGATGATATAAGCCTCTATGGATTTGATGATATAAGAGAAAAAAATATGTTTAAAGAGCTTATAAAGGTAAGCGGGATCGGTGCTAAGGGAGCTCTTTCTCTGTTAAACGAGTTGCCTGCGACTGAAATAAGAAACTCAATCGTGTTTCAGCGTCCGGAAGAGCTTTCAAAGGCTAACGGTATAGGCAAAAAAACTGCACAGCGTATAGTTTTGGAACTTGGAGAAAAAATGGGAAAAATAGATGTTGATGCTTCTTACAGTATGCTTCCAAGCGATTTAAACGCAAAGGCACAGGCTTTAGAAGCGCTTGTATCACTTGGATACAGCAGGGCCGAATCTATGGCTGTCATGATTACGATAGACGATGAAAATCTTTCGATAGAGGAATATATCAAACACGCTTTACAGCGTTTTAAGTAGGTTGGCAGGTGTTTTATTATGGATTATGAAAAAAGAGTTACGAATGCAGAGCTCGAGTACGGAGAGGAAGTACTTGATGCGAGTTTGCGACCTAAAAGAATGGGAGACTATATAGGTCAAAAAAACGTTACGGAAAATCTTAAAATATTTATAGATGCGGCACAGATGAGAAATGAAGCTTTGGATCATGTTTTATTTTATGGACCTCCGGGATTAGGGAAAACTACACTTGCAGGGATTATAGCGAATGAGCTCGGTGTTGAACTGAGAATTACATCAGGTCCTGCAATTGAGCGGGCGGGAGATCTGGCGGCAATATTGACGAATTTAAGTGAAAATGACGTGCTCTTCATAGATGAAATTCACAGGCTGAATAAATCGGTGGAAGAAGTGTTGTATTCTGCAATGGAAGATTATGCACTTGATATAATAATCGGTAAAGGTCCGTCGGCTCGTTCAATCAGAATTGATTTGCCCAAGTTCACTTTAATAGGAGCAACAACAAGAGCAGGGAGCCTTTCGGCACCTTTGAGGGAAAGATTCGGCGTAGTAAGCAAATTTGAGCTTTATACCATAGATGAGCTCATAAATATTATAAAGAGATCTGCGGGAGTTTTAAATATACCTATAGACAATGAAGCTTCACTTGAATTGGCAAATTGTTCCAGAGGAACGCCGAGGGTGGCAAACAGGCTTTTAAAGAGAGTTCGTGACTTTTCTCAAGTTAAGGGGAACGGAGCAATAGACAGTGATATTACAAGAGAAACGTTAAACTCTTTAGGTATAGATACGCTCGGCCTTGAGTCGATAGATCGTGATATTTTGAAACTCATAATAACAAGATTTAAAGGAGGTCCTGTAGGTATAGATACTATTGCTGCGGCTATAGGAGAAGAGCGTGTGACCATAGAGGATGTGTATGAACCGTTCCTGATACAAAAAGGACTTTTGCATAGGACACAAAAGGGGAGAATGGTTTCAGACAGTGCTTATCTTCATCTTGGGCTTTCACATGAAGAATAGATATAGACAAAAGAGGGGGAGCAAATGAACAATAAAGTAAGAAATAAAAAAATCAGATTCATTTCAGTTATAGCTGTTTTTATTACATTTATGATTCTAAGTACGTCAACTATATTTGCAGACAGCGGGGTTTTATATAATGTTAAAGTCGGGCTTAAATTCGGAGCAAATGCACCCGCTTCAAGCAGATTGTATTCGAAATACGGATTTAAAATAGGATATTTGCATGACAGAACTTTTAATAATGCTTACGGTTCGACTGACTCGAAGAACCTAACAGTAAACATTATATCGGGAAGTATAATTGTTAAAGATTCTTCTATGAATTTAGTATATAAGGGTGGTGAGGTATGTATAATGCCCAATTCGCCGGACGAAGGAATGATAACGATAGACGGTACGACATATAGAGGGGGAGTGTATTACAAACCCAATAAATATGGAAGTATGAACATTATAAATTATTTAAATGTGGAATCATATGTCTATGGTGTAATATATGCGGAAATGGGTAATAAATATCCGCTTGAAGCGCTTAAAGCACAGGCGGTATGTGCCAGAAGTTATGTTGTGAATTCAAAAAGCAGGTTTAAAGAAGAAGGCTTTGATGTTTGCACCACATCCGCGTGCCAGTCATATAAAGGAGTAGCAGGCGAATATCCTGTTACAAATCAATCTGTTGACGAGACAAAGGGAGAAATTTTATATTACAATAATTCACCGATAGTCGGATATTATTTCGCAAACAGCGGAGGGCATACTCTCAACTCGGAAGATGTTTGGTATGAGAGGGCTCCTTATTTAAGAGCTGTGCAAGATGAGTTTTCACCTGAATATAAGTGGACTTATAAAGTGAACAGGAATGAGCTCGGTAGAAAACTCGGGATAGGAACGGTTACAACTATCAACATAAAGGAAAAAACCGCATACGGATCGGTTAATACGATAGAATTCGTCGGAAGTAACGGAACAAAAACTCTCAAAAAAGATGGAATAAGAACTACGCTCGGGGCAGGAAATGTGAAATCCAGAATTTTTACGATCAACGCTGAGAATTCCGGGGTCGGAGGTAATATAAAATCATCAAATCTTTATGGGATAAGCAAAGACGGTACATTTTTAATGAAAGATATTTTCATGATAAACGGAGCCGGAAATATTGTTTCGGCGGATCTCGAATCTACTCAGATTACTGACGGAAATAATTCGATACCTCTTAAAACCCTGACTAAGACGGGAAATATACAAACACCGCAAACAGGAGGAAGTATAAAACTCATGTCACCGGAAGTTATATTTACGGGTTACGGGTATGGACATGGAGTGGGGATGCCTCAGCAAAGTGCGAAATATATGGCACTCAAAGGCAATAACTATAAACAGATTTTACAAAAATATTTTACGGGTGCCAATGTGGCACCAATGCGTTAAGGAGTCAGTTTTTTAATGGAAGTTAAAGATTTTGATTATTATTTACCTGAAGAGCTTATTGCTCAGTTTCCTGTTGAAAAGCGAGATGAATCCAGGCTCATGGTAATTCATAGGGAAACAAATGCGGTGGAACATAAAAAGTTTTATGAATTACCGAATTATTTGGATTCCGGAGATTGTTTAGTTTTAAATAATTCCAAGGTGCTCCCTGCAAGAATTTTCGGTAAGAAAAAAAGCACCGGTGCAAACATAGAATTTTTGTTGACTAAAAACATTGTTGATGATGAGTGGCAAGTTCTCGCAAAACCGGGAAAGAGGCTTAAAAACGGAGACTGTGTTGTATTTTATGACGATAGAGGGAATCTTGAATTGGAAGCGGTCGTTTTGGGAGATGATGCGGACGGAACCAAAAAGGTTAAATTCAGATATGACGGAATGTTTCTTGAGGTATTGGAACGTATAGGGAATATGCCTTTACCGCCCTACATAAACAGAAAAAGTCTAAAAGAAGATAAGAAAAGATATCAGACGGTATATTGTGAGCCGGAAGGCTCTGTTGCAGCACCTACTGCGGGGCTGCATTTTACTGATGCATTACTTGAAAAAATCAAGAATAAGGGAGTAAATATTGCATATGTAACGCTTCATGTAGGAATCGGTACTTTCAGACCCGTAAAATGTGATAATATAGAAGAGCATCATATGCATTTCGAACAATACTGTATAGATGAGAAAAATGCTGAAATTATAAATGAAACCAAGGCTTCGGGTGGGCGTATAATTCCTGTCGGTACTACTTCTACGAGAACACTTGAAAGTGCGGCTGTTTGCAAAAATGGTGAATATCAGATAGAGGCATGTGAAGGTAATACTGATATATTTATATATCCCGGGTATGAGTTTAAAATCATAGATTCACTTATAACCAATTTTCATTTGCCGAAGTCCACATTATTGATGCTTATTTCGGCACTTTATGACAGAGAGGAAATATTGAAGATATATAATATTGCAGTTGCTGAAAAATATAGGTTTTTCAGTTACGGGGACGCTATGTTTATAAGATGACGGGAGAGAATATGACAGCTATAAAATATGAATTATTACATAAGGATAAGAACAGTAAAGCCAGAAGAGGGAGGCTTCATACACCGCATGGAGTTATAGAAACTCCTATATTTATGCCTGTGGGGACGGCTGCGACGGTTAAAGCTATGAGACCTTCGGATTTGGAGGACATAGGTTCGCAGATAATACTTTCGAATACGTATCATCTTTTTTTGAGACCCGGGCATAAGATTGTAGAAGAGGCAGGCGGACTTCATAAATTTATGAACTGGAATAAACCTATTCTTACGGATAGCGGAGGATTTCAGGTATTCAGTCTGGGACCTATAAGAAAGATAACGGAAGAAGGAGTAACATTCAGATCACATATTGACGGTTCAAGGCAATTTTTATCTCCGGAAAAATCCATAGAGGTACAAAATTCTTTGGGATCTGATATAATAATGGCATTTGACGAATGCACTCCATATCCGGCTGAAAAAAATTACGTAAAGGATTCTATAGAAAGAACTGCAAGATGGCTAAAAAGATGCAAAGATGCTCATAAAAATACTGAAAAACAGGGCTTGTTCGGTATTATGCAGGGAGGCATGTTCGAAGATTTAAGAAGAGAGAGTGCTGCGCGGATTGTGGAGATGGATTTACCCGGATATGCGATAGGTGGCCTGAGTGTCGGAGAACCTAAGGAGATCATGTATGAGGTACTTGATTATTCCACAGATTTATTACCTGAAGAGAAGCCGAGGTATTTGATGGGTGTCGGAAGCCCGGATTATTTGTTTGAAGGAGTTCTTAGAGGTGTGGATATGTTTGACTGCGTGCTTCCTACGAGAATTGCAAGAAACGGTTCGGCAATTACATCAAAAGGAAAAATTTCAATAAAAAATGCCAAATATGAACATGATTTTTCTTCACTGGATGATAATTGTGATTGCTATACATGCAGAAATTTTTCAAAGGCTTACTTAAGACATTTATTCAAATCGAACGAGATATTGTCTTCAATGCTTTTGTCGAATCATAATCTTTATTTTTTGCTTAGGATGATGGAAAATATAAGAAAGGCTATAGAGGAAGACAGGTTTATTGAATATATGAAAAAATTTTATAGCAGATATGGCGAATTTTAAGTATCAGAAGATAATACACTTTTTTCTTTATTAAAAACATCAAATTGATTTCAAGCATAAAATAATTTTTCAAGGGTTATTTAAAAATTTTTATAACGATTGAGTATAGTTTTAGGAGGAAATTATAGATGCCGATAATAGTACCGAAAGGATTACCTGCTTATAAAACCTTAAAAGATGAGAACGTTTTTGTAATAAATAGAGGTAGAGCCGAGAAACAGGACATAAGACCGCTTAGGATCGCTATAGTAAATTTGATGCCGACCAAAGAGGTCACGGAGACACAGCTTATAAGGATGCTTGCCAATACACCTTTGCAGGTTGAGCTGAAGCTTCTTACTATGGATACTCATGAGTCGAAAAATACGGAGATACATCATCTGGCAAATTTTTATAATACTTATGAAGAAATAAAAAATCAAAAGTTTGACGGCATGATAATAACCGGTGCGCCTGTAGAACTTTTGCCTTTTGAAAAGGTGGATTATTGGAAAGAAATAAGTGCAATAATGGAGTATACGAATAAAAATGTTTTCAGCACATTACACTTATGTTGGGGAGCACAGGCAGGTCTGTATTATCATTATGGAATTGAAAAGATAGAGCTTAATAATAAACTTTTCGGCATTTTTAAGATAAGCCTTAAAGATAGAAAATCAGAATTGACAAGAGGGTTTGATGATGAGTTTTTTGCGCCGCACTCAAGATATACAACAATAGACGGATCAAAATTAAAAGATATAAAAGAGCTTAATATTCTTGCGGAGTCGGATGAAACGGGACCGCATATCATTGCTACGCCTGATAAGCGTAAGATATTTGTCCAGGGACATATGGAATACGATACGGAAACATTAAAACTTGAATATGAACGAGATATTGAAAAAGGATTTAATTGCAGTCTACCTAAGAATTATTATGTAAATGATGATCCGCAAGGGGCTGTGAAAGTTACTTGGAAAGGCCACGGAAACTTGTTTTTTGCAAATTGGTTAAATTATATTTATCAGGAAACCCCATACGATTTGGAAGAATTGGAAAGCATGTAGAGGGAGGTAAATGTGGATATCTGTTTACATAGTGCGGGTTGCGGAGGATGTACTTTTCAAGGGAAATATTACTCGGAACAGCTTAAAATTAAAGAGGCGGAACTGCTTGATCTGCTTGAAAAAAACAATGTAAAACCGCTTGAATATTTAGGGATAAACCCGGCTCCCGATGTATATGGTTATAGGAATAAAATGGAATATACATTCGGGAATGAGATAAAGGATGGACCTTTAACACTCGGGATGCATAAAAAAAGACATTTTATGTCTATAGTTACTGTGGATAACTGTCAGATAGTCCCTGAGGATTTTAACATTATTTTAAGTGCGGTTCTGGATTTTGCAAAGATGGAGAAATTAAGTTTCTATAATAAAAAAAATCACAAAGGATTCTTAAGGAATTTAGTTGTTAGAAAAGGAATAAATACCGGAGAACTGTTAATTAATATAGTGACTTCGACACAGATGGATTTGGACCGTGAAAAATTTGTGGATATTCTTATGAGACTTGAGCTTGAAGGCAATATTGTAGGTATTTTACATACATATAATGATGGTTTGGCGGATGCTGTTAACTGTGACAGGTTGGATATTTTATATGGAAGAGATTATTATGTGGAGAAAATATCAAACTTGGATTTTAAGGTAAGCGCATTTTCTTTTTTTCAGACCAATGTGAAAGCTGTAGATATACTTTATAATAGAGCTGTTGCTATGCTTGATGACATTGAAGGGAAAACTATATTTGATCTTTATTGCGGTACGGGTACAATATCGCAGATAGTTGCGCAGAAAGCCAAGAAAGTAACAGGGATTGAGATAGTAAGAGAAGCGGTGGATTCAGCGACAGAAAATGCAAAGCTTAACGGAATACATAATTGTAAGTTCATATGTGGGGATGTCTTTGAAGTGCTTGACAGTATGCATGAAGTTCCGGAAGTTTTAATAGTTGATCCTCCGCGCGCAGGGATAACACCCAAAGCAATGGATAAACTGATAAGCTACGGTGTAAATCAGATTCTTTATATATCATGTAATCCCAAGACACTTGCACCCAATCTCAGATATTTTGAATATTATGGGTATAAGGTGGAAAAGATTGAAGGGTATGACAACTTCCCGATGACAAAACATTTGGAGACCGTTTGTTTGCTGTCAAAGGTGAACCCTAACAAATAAATAAAATGCTGTAAATACAAGGCTTTTCAGTGAGCTATCGTTAATGAATACGATTAGCTGCTGGAAAGTCTTTGTTTTTATTCATCTTATCGTCAATGTAAGAATTGGTCTGTATTAGAGGGTTGACACTAGGCAATGGATATTAAGAAAGTGAACCCTAAAATATGTTCACTCTATAACGATTGCATATAAGGCAAAAAGAGATGAAATTAACGATTTGTAAACTTTGGTATGCAAATACCAAAAACCATTGACAATAAACTTGTGTGGTGAATGTGGGTCCACATTTAAACGCAGAATACACTATAAACCTAGCGGAGACTATATTTCTTGGACATGTGCACTTCACATTGATAATAAGAGCACCTGCTCCATGATGTTTATTCGTGATGAGGATTTTAAGAACGCTTTTGTCCACATGATGAGGAAACTAAAGGCTGGTCATAAGCTTGTGTTGGCATCTTTTGTGGATGGATTACAGGGCTGCAACAATAAGGATCGCTTTCATCATGTCATGGAACTGGAAACACGGATCGAAAAGAATATGGAGCAACAAATGGTCCTGGTAAACCTAATGAGAGCAGGATATATCGAGCCAGAAGTATTCCATGCAGAAAAGAACCAGCTTTCAATAGATGCGGATAATTTATCAAAGGAGAAGCAACTGCTATCTAAGAGCATTAATGGTGATCTTACACATTTAGAAGAGGCTAAAAAGCTACTTCGAGTTGTTTTAAAGGAAGCTTTGCTTAAAGAATACGACGATGAAATATTCTTAGATTTTGTCGATACGATTACTGTGAAGTCTAGAGAAGAGATTATTTTTAATATGAAGTGTGGATTGAACTTAACAGAAAGGTTGGTGGAATCATGACGCATACACCTTTTGGATACAAGATTGTAAATGCAGAAGCTGTTATTGATGAGTCCATAGCAGAGAAAATACGACAACTGTATAGAGAGTATTTGAGCTGTGGCTCTATGAGTGCAGCAGCAAGGAAGGTTGGAATAAATAAAACGCATTCTGTGATAGGCAGGATTCTAAGGAATGTCAACTATCTTGGGAATGACTACTATCCGCAGATTGTGGATGAGGAATTATTCAATAAAGTACAAGAACTTCGAAAAAATAATGCTAAAAGTCAGAACCGCATTCGTGATTTTAAAGAACCAGAGAGTGTGATTCTGAAGAACTATAAGCTTGGTAAGGTGGAAGAGAAATACACTGATCCTTATAAGCAGGCAGAATATGCCTACAGTATAATCGAGGAGGAAAACGATGAATGATAGAGTTACGTTAATCCCTGCCAGACGACAAGCAGGAAATAGAATTGTTAAAGAAGAAAAACCAAAACTTAGGGTCGCAGCGTATTGCCGAGTCAGTACAGACAGTGATGAGCAGGCTGGAAGTTATGAAACGCAGGTTCAGCATTACACGGATTACATCAGCCACAATAAAAATTGGGAGTTTGCCAATATATATGCCGATGATGGCATCTCAGGAACCAATACTAAAAAGCGTGAAGGGTTCAATGAAATGATCGATGATTGCATGGCTGGAAAAATCGATATGATTATTACAAAATCTATCAGCCGATTTGCTAGAAATACCATCGATTGCCTAAAGTATGTAAGAAAGCTCAAAGAGAAGAATATTGCCATTATATTCGAGAAAGAGAACATCAATACATTAGAGGCATCCGGAGAACTTCTTCTTACCATCATGGCGTCCTTAGCACAACAGGAGTCAGCATCACTTTCGCAGAATGTAAAGCTTGGATTGCAGTTCCGTTACCAGGAGGGAAAAATTCAGGTCAATCATGAACATTTCCTTGGATACACGAAAGATGAAGATGGAAATCTCATTGTTGATGAAGATGAGGCAGCAATTGTTAGAAGAATATAGAATATATAGAGAATATTTGGAAGGTGCAAGCTTCAGGGATATTGCTATGGGCCTTGAGCGAGATAAGATTAAAACAGGTGGAAAACGATACAAGTGGCATCTTAGTACAGTTCAGGGAATTCTTCAGAATGAAAAATATATTGGTGACGCACTCTTGCAAAAGACGATTACCACAGATTTCATTGAAAAGATCAGGATTAAGAATGACGGGTCAGTTCCACAGTATTATGTAAAAGATAGCCAGGAAGCTATAATTCCGAGGGATATCTTTGCGCAGGTCCAAGAGGAAATGGTACGCCGCGCCAATATGACAAGCGGAATAGAAGGGAAAAAGAAACGTATCTATTCAAGCAAATATGCATTATCAAGTATTTGCACCTGCTCAAGATGTGGTGATATCTATAGACGAGTCGCCTGGAACAACCGAGGAAAGAAATCGACAGTGTGGAGATGCTGCACAAGGGTAGAAAATGGGCCAAAAGCGTGCGATGCTCCAACAGTTCAAGAAACAGAATTACAAGAAGCGACTGTGAAAGCTATAAACCTATTGATAAGCTGTTCTGAGACCATGAAAGATAGACTTGCGGAGAATATTGCAATTGCATTAGCAGATGGTAATTCCGGTGATTTGGAAGAAATCAATAAGGTCCTTACAGTCAAACAGCGAGAGCTGGTTAAGCTAGCTCATGCGAAGAAGGATTATGATGACTTGGCTGATGAAATCGACAAGATTCGAGAGAAGAAGCAAAGAATTCTGGTAGCAAAAGCAGAAACTGAAGGTTACAAGAAGAGAATTGAAGAGTTGCAGGATTTTATCAATGAGGCTGATACAAAACTTATCGAATATGATGAGAAGATGGTAAGGAAGTATATCAGGGAGATACGCGTCTTCGATGATAGACTTCAGGTATTTTTTTAGGCCGGAATTGATATAGACATCACAAGAGAATAAATTAAATTTGGCAGCAGGGTATAAACACTCTGCTGTTTTTTTAATTCCTATGAACAGTGTGTAAACATCGAATACTGAATATTGAAAATATCAACCTTTTGGTTTATAATATGTCTTAACGTTACTATGTTCTTAGAGTATGAGTTTCAATAGAGAAGGTGGAATTATGAGCACATCAAATTTAATTAAAAACCTATGTAAAGAAAAAGGCATTAGTGTTGCAGAATTGGCTCGTAGAATTGGTCAGACACCGCAGAACTTCAACAAAAAATTAAAGCGAGAAACTGTGAGTACAGAAGGACTTATGGAAATAGCAGAAGTACTGGGAGTTGTATTTGAGCAGTCTTATATTCTTGAAAACGGAGAAAAACTAACTATTACAAGTGAGTCCTAATAAATGGACACATGTTTTTGAATTATAAGCATAGATTGCAGAAGCTTTTCTGCAATTACAGACACCAGATGAAAGGAGCGCTGTGGTAATTTTTGAAATAGATACCACACAAGCTGATGATGCGTAACATAAATGAGTTAATAGGAATAATAAACGGCATTAGCTACGACGGTATTATCAACAAACTAGAGGTAGCAAGATTATCTTCATGGGTAAAAAAGAACAGAAACTTATCTTACGAACCTAAGCAAGCTCACTTAATTTCGCTGGTAGAACAAGTTCTTGAAGATGGAATAATCACAGACGAAGAACGAGAAATGCTTTTAGAAAATTGTAGTCAGTATACAGCTCTTGAAACTGATTCCATCGCTAAGGTTTATGAGCTTAATGGAATCATTGAAGGTATTATTTGTGACAATGAAATTAACGAAAAAGAAGTATGTCGCTTGCAGGATTGGATGAGAACAAATGAATCTTTTATTCGTGATCATAAATCATCTAAAACTATCTGTGAAAAAATTGATCAGATACTTGAAGATGGTGTTGTTACTCAAGAGGAGCAAGAATCACTTCTAGACATGCTGAAAAAGAGATTAAACGATGCTCAGATAGAAACAAAAATAGGATACTTAAAAAACTGTGTCAAAGAAAGGAAAAATCTCGGCATTGATTTGATTGTTTTATTGGATAATGCTGACGCAATAGATATTATTCATAGTCGTGCAGAGAGTCAACTGGGAAGTACGTTAAATTCGTATTCAGGTACTTATGTCCGCGATCCTGAAATTGTATTCGTATCTCTTGTTTTGATTGGTATGCTTTATTATGATGGGGCTTTTTATGAATCGGTAAGAAAAACTTACAAGAGTTTGTATCAGTGTTATTCGGAGCAAAAGGTAGAAGGCCTTATTCGAACATTATTAAATAATTACAGAACAAAGGATGATGCAACAGGCGCAAAGACTCGTATTATCAATGTGGTATTAGCGGGATCTATTGTACCAAGCTATTATCTGGGATCATTCTTTGAATTTATCTATGACATATATAAGTTGAATTTTGATAGCGACTTACCTGATGATTTATATGGCGAGTTTCAGTTTGTTTATGATGGATTGCAGAATGTGATGCGTTCTGAAAGTGGCGAAGTTCAAGTTAATGTAACTAAGAAAACATATAAATTGATTAAATCAACAAAGCAGCTGATTACTAATCCTATATATAACGATGCTGTTATTAAGCTTAGTATCATTGTTGTTAGGCTTGTTGATAAATATATTTGGGGCAAGGATAATGTCCTCTACAATCCATATTTAAAAAGAGGATATGAAGAATGGCTTTCAACAATCAATAGAGAGAAAGAGTATGGACATCGCAGTAAATCCGAACAATTGAGATCACGCTGGGAACCAGAATTTGTTTTGACTGGAAACACAATTTGTTTAGTTCCACCGACTCATCGTGTGAAAGCTACATATGATTATCGAACTATCCGAATCATTGTTAAGAATGAGGAAAAGGCTATTTATGATGATTATGTAGAAGATATTCGTGAGATTATTGGTGGATATCAGATAAAGAATCATGCAATTGAACTCTCTAATCCTCTTGGAAGAATTAATTATCAGCTGGTTGCAGGAAATGAAATAATTTATGATAGCAAAACCAGACTGCACCGTAACTTTATTATGTTTGACGAGAAAGGACAAGAACTGGCAAATAATAAAGATTATTCTGGAACAGCTGTTTTCTGTACAAAGAGTAAGGTTGATAAGTTGCATTTATATTTTTCGGGAGAGGCATATTGTCTATCCTCATATAGTGCACATTTAGGAGATGCTATCCTTATAGAAGATAAAGTGTTCAATTTTTCAGAGATGATTCGTCCTGGTGTGTTTGGCGAAAAGTATGAGGGATATTTCATTGCACAGGATGATTGCAAATTTGAAGTATTTAAAGATGAGGTAATCCTTGTTTTTGAAAGTGAGTTTACGGATAGTGGTTTTGAAATACAAATAAATCAGCGTTCATATAAGATTGATACTTTTGAATATTCTACAGTCGAAAGAAAAGGTGTTAATAAATATTCTCTAAAACTTGGATGTTTAGACTCTGGAATTTATCAGCTAAGAGTGAATGCGTTACGTTCAGGAAAAAGAATTAGTGTGCTACGCACTCAATTTGCCATAGATAAAAAACTTTATATTGAACAGGTTGAAAACAACAATGATTCGTATATTGTTTCTGTAGACTCTGATTTGATGCCAGAACCAATTTTTGATGAGATAAGTATTCAGGATTTTAGAGAAGACTGGATTAAGTTTAATTGGAATAATCAGGAGTATATTTATTATGTTCCGTTCCGATTTCCGTTATACAGGATTGATAATGGTGCCTGGAAGTCATTCTCACAAGAAATTTGGATCGGCGATATTACTCAGGAAAGTTCAATGGATCTGTATGGATGCAAATATGACAAAATATGCTTGCTAACCAGTACCGGTAAAATTATGGAAGAAGCACCTGGACTTAAGAATGAAGGAGTATTTAGCAGGTTTTCTGCAGGATGCTTACTATCATATAAGTCGAATTATGATTATGTAGAGATTTCTTTACTTGTAGAAGATCATTACCAGGATGGAATTTTGTGTTATAACAAATGCATTCTTGACGAGGCCAAAACAACGGTTATCTATAGTCATGAAGACAAGGCGATAGTTGTTATACCATACTTTTACGGACAAGGGAATATTAGATTCAAAGTAATCGACGATGTGAATAATGTCGTATACACAAGTTCTGCTTTGAATAAGGACGTTCCGGAATATGTATATGATTTATCGTCTTTTATAAATTATAAAGTGATTTTCTTTGAGAAAGAGAGAGGACTATCACTCAAAAAAGAGCGTATTTTAAAGGAATTTCCAATCATCTTTTATGCGAGAGAAGATTTCATAGGAAAATCCTTCAAAATCAAGGAGGTTTACTTTGATAAGTTTGTCAGAGGAGAGCTCCTAAGAAAGAAACATTACTTTAATACAACGTATGTTTATTTTAAAGAAATGATAAGTGGAAATGAATATATAGGTGAAGTATATGTAAGAACATCCAATGGTACTTTTATGTTGGACAACATAAATCCCGTTGATATTGAAATATGCAGCGATGTTATAGACGGGATAATAGAATTGTCCATTACTAAGGACGGCGACGGGCTGTTACTTGATTTCGAACATCATGGAATTATGAATTCAATGGACGACGACAAAGCTGTTGATATCTTTTCTTACAATATCGATATGAAGGGAGTTGAATCAGTGTGAGCAAGAGAAATCCTATTGAACGATCTCAATATATAAATAATCAGTATAAAGAATATCTCAGGTCTTCCTTTGAATTTAAAACTCCAAAGTTGCAAAAATTGTTTGAGCAACAATTGGAAGTTGAGGATTTATTTAAGGGGCCATATGTCGATTTGAAATTGCCATTTCAAAGAGGAATGTCCTTGGATGAAATGATTGCAGATGGTGCGGTATGTAAATCATTTCGTAGATTGGGAGATATGAATTTCGAGAGACCTTTATATTCTCATCAGGAAGAGAGCATTAGGTGTATTTGCTCTGGCCGAAGCGCAATTATTACAACGGGTACTGGTTCAGGAAAGACAGAGAGTTTCTTATATCCAATCTTAAATGAATTGATGTCAGATGTAGAAAATGGTAATAGGGAAGTTGGTGTTAGGGCAATATTTTTATATCCAATGAACGCTCTCGTAAACGATCAGATTGATCGTGTAAGAAAGATACTTACACAATGTCCTGAAATTACATATGGATTCTTTACAGGCGAAACGAAAGAACGCGTTCCGAAGGACTATCGTGAGAAATATGGGGTAGAGAACGATACCTTTATCCCTGAGAATGAATTGGTTTCGAGAGAAGAGATCAGAAAGAACCCGCCACATTTGTTGTTCACTAATTATTCCATGTTGGAATATTTACTGATCAGACCAAATGATTATTCGATTTTTGCACCGGAGAGGCTAAACAATTGGAAGTTTGTTGTTCTTGATGAGGCACATTCATATTATGGTTCATTGGGAATCGAATTATCTTTGTTAATGCGTAGATTGACTGGATTAGCACCAAAGAAACCGCGCTTCATTCTAACCAGTGCTACGTTGGGAGAACAAGGTAAATCCGAAAGTGAAATTGTAAATTTTGCAAGAAGCCTTACTTCTGCAAGTTTTGATATTCAAGACATAATTTTTTCTAAAAGAATTACGCTTTCTAATTCGAAGCTAAGTTATACGATTGCTGGAGAAGATTATTCTGAGATAAAGAAAGCGAAGCATGATATACTGACGGTTAGAACCATTGGAAATAAATACAAAAATGTAGATTCAATGGAATTGAAGAGTTACCTATATGAATTGTTTGTAGGCGACAGAAACGTGTTTCATCTATATGAAGTATTAAAAGATGGTAGTAAGAGTTTCAAAAGTATTCTTGCTAGCTTTAATAATCAAATAACGTCTGAACAGTTGATAGATTTGATTGATCTCATCAATATGGCAGAAAAGGACGGGATAGGGATTTTCGATTTAAAATACCATTCTTTCGTGCGCCCATTAGCCGGTGCATATGTCACTCTTGGAGATGATCCACAATTAAGCCTTACTAAAACCAATATGATTGGGGAGTTAAAGGCTTTCGAAGCTGGTAACTGTAGATATTGTAATTCACCATACATAATCGGAAAGATTCAGCGTAATGAAGCCGATGGGCTTGAATATCTGTATCAAAACAAGGAAGTTGATATTTACGAAAATTATGGAAATAACGAATTTGTAAGCATCGACTATTTCTTGATGAGCAATGAATTAAATGAAGAGGAAGTTGAGCACGATATACTTGAAGAATATAAAGTTTGTGCAAAGTGTGGTGCGATTCATGCCGCAGGAAATTTAAATGCACGCAGATGTAATTGTGGAGACAGCTTTCAACATTCGATATTTAAAGTCCTCCAATCAAAGAAGGATGGAGAAGAAACGGCGTTCAATAATATAAATCAGTGTCCTTGCTGCGGTCACAAAGCAAGAGCCGGTGTTGTTAAGAGTTTGAATGTAGGTAAAGATGAGGGAACTGCATTATTTGCTCAGATTTTGTATGAAGCAATTGATGATGGCACAGAGACTAAGAAGAAAATTGGTAAACTTTCCTTAAAGAGAAAAGAAACCGTTCAATCAGAAACAGAGACATCAAATGTAAAACAATTTTTAGCATTTTCTGATAGTCGTCAACAAGCAAGCTTTTCAGCGGCTTTCTTGGATTCTAACCAAGTTAGAATGTTACAGAAAAGACTGATCTGGAAAGTAATAGAAGATAATCAATATAGAAATATTTCTGTAGATCAGCTTACTGCAACTCTTTCGGGAATGATTAAAGAGGGTAACTTATTTCAAAATGAATTAAGTGCTCATAAAAATGCTTGGATTACAATACTTGTCGATTTGCTAAAGGTTGATGGTTCGAACGATGGTGAAGGTTTAGGGTTATATTTCTTTGATGTAGATCTAACTGACATAATGTCTCAAATTGACGAAGAGGACGTTGAAGATGAATTTGGAGAATATAACATTACTAAGAAGGATCTGGAAACAATTATGCAGGTTGTATTTGGTGTGTTCAAAGTTACATCTGCTATAAATTCGATCAAATCAACATTAACTCCAGATGAAAAGATGGAAGCTTTGGAATATAGAAGATTTGATAACTACGTAATGTTTAATTGCCCTAAGACAATAAATGGTGTTAGAAGTTTCTTACCTGTAAAAGGAAAGGATAATATGGTTGTTCGTTATGTTCAGAAGGTTTGTGAATGCGACGAAGAATCAGCAAAAGCATTATTGGAGGTTGTTTTTAATAACTTGGCCGTTGCGGGTGAATTGTTTAAGAAGCATGAAACGAAAGAATGCTATCAAATTGAGGCGAGTAAGTATGTAGTCAAGAATTATAAAACCTCAAAATATTATATTTGCTCTAAATGCGGTCGTTTGACTCCATATAATGTCCACAATAAATGTGTTCAGGATAAATGCGACGGTATCTTGAGCGAAGCAGATCCGGATAAGGTACTTGCATCAAATTATTATAGAAGACAATATAAAACAAAGAAAATCGAGAGTATCGTGGTAAAGGAACATACTGCTCAGCTTGATCGCAAGAAGGCAAAACAATATCAGCAAGATTTCAAAAATAAAAAAATCAACATCTTAAGCTGTTCAACAACTTTTGAGATGGGTATCGATATTGGTAACCTCGAAACAGTATTTATGCGTAATGTGCCGCCTTCACCTGCAAATTATGTTCAGCGTGCAGGTCGTGCAGGTCGTAGAAAAGATAGTGCGGCATATATTTTGACTTATTGTGGAACGGGCTCTCACGACTATACATACTTTTGCAATCCAGAAAAGATGATTTCAGGCGTTATAAAGCCACCTTATTTTAATGTGGTAAATCATAAGATAATCGTTCGTCATCTGATGGCTACGTGTTTAGGATTCTTCTTTAGACAGCATCCAGATTATTTCATCAGCATTGATGAATTAGTCTTTGGGAATGCGTTAGAGGAGTTTAAAAACTATATTTCGAGCCATCCGAGTGATTTGAATATCTACATCAACGAGAAAATACTGCCTGGTGATACATATCGAGCTTATCATAACTTTAAGTGGTTTGATGAAATCGAAGGAAATGATGAAAAGATGGAGCATTTTGTTTCAACGATTAAATCTATTGCAGAAGAATATGAAAAAGCAAAGAAAGAAGCGGTAACAGAAGAAAATTATAAAGAAGCGGATTATTACCAGAGACAAATTGAGAATTTGCATAAGGAAAAGGTAATTGATTCACTTTCAAAGTATTGCGTCATTCCTAAATATGGGTTCCCGGTGGATGTTGTTGAATTGCAAATATATAAAGAAGGCATTATGGATAACAGCTATGATTTGAGTCGCGATTTAAAAATAGCGATCTCAGAATATGCACCGGACTCAGAAATCATTGTTGATGGTAAGAAGTATACTTCTAAGTATATATCTCTACCTAAAACAGGAGAGTATCCACGTAACTATTTCTGCACTTGTCCTAACTGTAAAAAGATAAATGTATCTGTAAGTACAAGAACAGGAAATGAGTGTAAGTATTGTGGTGAGCCTCTTGGCGCAGTTTCACAAGAATTTTATATTGAACCGATAAATGGATTTAAAACTGGTATTACGAAAGAAAGTACTCGTGCTAAGCCAAAGAGATCTTATGCTGGCGAAGTATCATATCTTGGTGGTGGTATAAAGGACGAGAATATTGTTTCTTTATCAAATGCTATTACCATTGAGACAAGCACCAATGATGAGCTTCTTGTAATGAATAAATCGTCATTCAATATGTGCCCGATATGTGGATATAGTGACATTGTTAAAGGTAAAGTGATAACACCTACTTCTTTAAAGAAGCATAAGAATTACAGACAGTTTGACTGTTCATGTGAAGAGCTTACTCAAGTCAAGCTTGGGCATAGATTCCAAACAGATGTAGCACGATTTACAATTCCTATGTTAGGTTCCTTTACCAAGGAAGATTATGCGATTGCGTTGTCATTTATGTATGCATTTCTTGAAGGAATAAGTATTGGTCTTGGCATTGAAAGAAATGATATAGATGGTGTTCTTGAACTGAATCTTGAACAGCATAGCTACGATATTTTGATCTACGACAATGTCCCAGGCGGAGCAGGTCATGTTAAGCGATTAGTCGAAAAGAATGCTGTAATCACATCGTTAAACGCAGCGTATGTTAAAGTATCCCAGCAGTGTTGTGATGAAAACACTTCTTGTTATAACTGTCTTAGAAACTATTACAATCAGACAAATCACAGCAAGTTGAAACGTAAATATGCTCGTGATTTTATTGAAAGTCTATTGAGACAAATAGGTGTTAGGCCTTAAAAAATAGTTTTATTTATAAGAATAGGGAGATGTGTTTTGGAACAGGAGATAAGAGCTATCATTGATAGATAAGGACAATGTGAAGAAATGAATGGCTTGTCAAAGGGGAATTATCCGAACTCATAATATTTAACAATAACTTTTCAATCGTTAAAAAATGTGGTAGATACGATTGACCATACGTACTTATCATATGTAAAAAGGGCAGACGTACTTGCAGTCGTGTCGAGCCATGTTGAGACGCTAGTTCTTCTGTCAAAAACAAAGGCTTAAAATTGCACAAAAGACTTGAAATAAAGGGATTACTAGTAAGCGAGTAATTTATAGGAATCTCTTTTTCTGTATTATGATAATACTTCTGACTACTGGAAAATAGGGAATTGTGATAACAGAACTACTTTTTTGCTTGGCGTAATAACAGGACTATTGTCAAAAGCAGTTTTTATATGTGCGTGACTATAGAAATGTTGTCATTATCATAGCTGTTGAAGTTAATGTAATATAAAATGATGAAAGGGAAGTGGCTTGAGGATTTTAGATTTAAAGTAGGACAGAAATATAATGTTGATTGTCAGAATTAGAAATTAATTATTTATATAACTGAAAGTTTAGGAATTGAATAGAGAAAGTACAGCAAGAAAACAGAGAACTAACACAGGTCAAGAAGAATGAGTTAGACCCATAAAAGTGTGCTGAAATATGGTATAATTTAAAAATATAGGGATGATAAGTAGGATTAGAATTAAAGTTAGACTTATAAAAAGGGATAAAATATACTATAATGATTATTTAGAAAAGAGGAATAATTTTGGGATTTTTAATCGTAGCTTTGAGTTTTGGATTTGTTGCATTACTGCTTTTTTTATTGATGATCTATATCTATTTGAGAATTGCGATAGCTGTAGGAACAGGAACAGATTTGCCCAGATGGATTTATATGATTGGATCAAGCCTTAGAGGAAGATTCAGTAGCGTTCAATTTGATGATGTTACTGATTCGACAGCATTAAAAGAGGCTACCTTATTTATTTTTAATTTTATTTTGGCAAATATTATTGTTTTCGGTGTAGTATATTACAGAACACATCACTTTTCAAAAGCACTTTATACATGTTTGAAGGCTGAGTTTGCTATTGCTATTGTGGTACTAATACTGAGTCGTGTTATTAAACTGATTTTGACATTACTTAACCGATCAAACAAACCGATGTATTTTTATTCTTCATCAAATGCTGTAATGGCTACCTTGGTTTTTGCATGTTTTTTCTTCATGTTCTTCATATTTTTGACAGGATTTCCGTCAGAACCAATCGAAGTTCAAGTAGATAAAACGAATGTTATTATTGGGGAAACAAAGGTATCTGAGCTTTTGTCAGAAGGCTTCACCTTTTATGAAAAGACAGCTGATAGTGAGATTGTAAATCAACGTAATGATCATTTTTATTACGGCAAGCTTTTAGAAAT
>CAJPNN010000024.1 GCA_905372035.1 Bacillota bacterium
TTTATAGTCTGTTTTTTTATGATCTCCATTTATTAAAATAACCTCTTCCGCAAAAATCACTATTTGCTGTTTATCATACGATACTTGCATGGTATGATCAGCCATTTTATACACTACAAGAGGGAGCCTACCAAGCTCCCTCTTTGTATAATCGCAGTTAGTCAAAACATAATAAATTACAATCTTTTCATATGTTTTTCATCAATATTTGATATAAAGCTTTTTATATACTTCGCCTCAAAATTTAACATAAAACCCGTCAAATAAACGCCATAAAAGCTCTTATTTTTCTATGCCTCTGTTGAAACAACTTCCTTACCGTCATAATAGTTACAATTTGGACATACTCTGTGTGGAAGTTTCGGCTCATGACATTGCGGACAAGTTGAAATAGCCGGCACCGTCATTTTCATATTCTGAGATCTTCTCTTATCTCTTCTCGCTTTAGAAGTCTTTCGCTTTGGAACTGCCATATCTACACCTCCTTCTTCTGTTTGATATTTATATATAAAACAGTAAATACAACGTTAACTATTTGATTATATAATCCAAACATATCATTGTCAACCAAAAGTTTAGATGTTCAATTACAGGTTTTTAGTAATATCGTAAGTGTCCCTTGCTATCATCAACTCTTCATTTGTAGGTATCAGCATTATGCTGACTCTTGAATCGTCTCTGCTTATTATAGCTTCTTTACCTCTTACCTTATTCTTAACAAGATCAAGCTTTATTCCGAGATTCCCGAGATCATTACAGATCAAATCCCTCATATCCATATCGTTTTCTCCTACGCCCGCAGTAAATACTATGGCGTCTACACCGTTCATCTCCGCTATATAAGCACCGATATAGAATCTCACTTTATGAACAAATACTTTAATTGCAAGCTGTGCTCTTTCGTCGCCTTCCTGTGCGGCTTTTTCGATATCTCTGAAATCCGAGCTTATTCCTGAAATTCCTAAAACACCCGATTTTTTGTTCAGTATTTCAACCGCTCCGCCATCTTCCAAATTAAGCTTCTTTTTGATATAGCTAACAATGGCGGGGTCTATATCTCCCGAACGCGTACCCATAACAAGTCCTTCCAACGGGGTGAATCCCATAGATGTATCTATACAAACGCCTCTTTTAATCGCTGAAACCGATGCTCCGTTACCGAGATGGCACGTTATTATCTTTAAATCTTTCATATCCACATTCAGTATGTCCGCACATCTTTCCGCAACATATTTATGGCTTGTACCGTGGAATCCGTATCTTCTGATTCCATATTTCTGATAATATTCATACGGTATCGCATAAATATATGATTCAGGCGGCATAGTTTGATGGAATGCCGTATCGAATACCGCTACCATAGGTGTTCCCGGCATAAGCTTCCGGCAAGCTCTGATACCGGTTAAGTTTGCAGGATTATGGAGCGGTGCCAACTCGATACAATCCTCAAGGTTTTTCATAACTTTATCATCAATCAAAACCGAATGGTCATACTTTTCACCCGCATGTGCAACTCTATGCCCTACGGCACCTATCTCACTCATTTCTTTTACAACACCGTGGTTTTTATCCGTCAAAGCTGTTATGACATGACCTATAGCTTCACTGTGATCTTTCATAGGCACTTCATTTTTGAACTTGTCCATACCTATTTTTTCGTGAGTTATAACAGAACCGTCAATCCCTATTCGCTCTACTAAACCTTTTGCTAAAAGTGAATTTCCCGTCATATCTATAACTTGATATTTAAGTGATGAGCTTCCACAGTTAATAACCAAAATCTTCATTTTCAAACCTCCATATATTTTTTATTTAACTTATTTATTATATATATCTTTTATAATTAAGGCAACACCTTTCGCTTTATAATCGGGCTTTTCACCAAGTCCGAAACATCACATATCCGCCTGTTTTTCACGGACCAATAAATTGTCTGCGCCAAAACATCATATGAAAACTGTTTCTCCGCCATCTTGTTTTTAAATTCATATTTATTCGGATTCGTCATGATATCAATATTATCTTTATTTTTTTTCTTAATGATTGATAATACTGTTTGTCCTTTTTCCGTAAATCCCAGTACCCTTGTATAAAAAACTTTTGACTCCTTGATATCAAAATAATCCTGTTTTTCAAAATCTGTTAAAACTGAAATCAAAACTCTCTTAATCCGTGCTTCCGAATAGCGTTTGGTTCCTACTCTCTCTAAAATATCCGCAATACTGCCACTCCTGGCGGCAGCATCTATGAAACGGTTTTCAAGACCTTCTGCAATACCGTAAAATTTACTCGCCTCATATTTTCTATTTTCATAACCGATAAGTTTATATCTGATAAGCCTAAAAAAATCTTCTTTTGTAAAAATCTCAGAATCCACAAGCTGCCTATATGCCTGTTTAGGCATATATTTCGATATTTCACTCTTCCAATCAAAAGATTCATCAACCAACTTTCTAAGCTGTGATGCTCCCGCCATTCCCTCACGTTCATTGACATCATTATACCCTGCGGATTTTCTCGCAACGGAATACGCTTTCATGCTTGATTTACATCTTCTCATTTCTTTTAAATATTCAAGTGCTAAAATATTGTTTGATCTCGCAAAAAACTTTTCATCTTCTCCTGTAATATTTCTTACTGCATTTATATATGCGCCTGAATATGATATCCCTTTACTAAGCTGTTTATCCAATTCTTCTTTAAACTCTTCTGTTTCTATGAAAATCTTATTCGCTATATTTTCCAATTTTTCGAGATCTCCGTATTCCGTACCGAAAACGAGGTGATCGACGCATCCGAAAGCATTCAATATGCCTATTGATCCCCTTGCAAAATCTCTTGCATTGTTGCACGCAAATACAAAAGGAAGCTCAAATATCAAATCAACTCCCTCCGATAGTGCCATTTTACATCTTTTCCATTTGTCAGTTATTGCAGGTTCACCTCTTTGCACAAAATTTCCGCTCATCAAAGATATAACGGCGACATCTCCAAAATCCTCTTTAATCTTATTTATGAGATATTTATGCCCGTTATGAAACGGATTGAACTCTGCTATGACTGCACAGATTTTCATTCTTCTGTTTCTTCCTCTATTATGTCTACCTCACTATACTCTGCATCCGCAGCGTCTATTTCTCCGTTTTCATTGTATATCATATTTTTTATTTCACTTCTGTTTTCGTCTATCGTCATATTGATATCCTCAAATGTCTTTTGTATATTTGTAAACATTTGATTCAAATAAACTGAATTAAGTTCCGACATTTTTTCTTGGAAGCCGAACAATATATTATCAATATAATCATAAGTACTCATTTTCAAACCTTTAACATTTGCTTCCGCAATTCTTGTTATTTCATCCGCTCTGACTTTTGATTGAACTGTTATTTCATTTGTATCAATCATGGCTGCCGCCTGGTCTTTTGCATCCGCAACGATTTTCTCATATTCTTTCCTGGCCTCTTCGAGAATTTTCTGACGTTCTTCTTTTATCCACTGCGCCTGCTGTATTTCATCAGGAAGCTCTACTCTTATTTCCTTTACAATTTCAAGTATTTCCTCCGCATCCACCAATATTTTACCCGTCAATGGAACTCCAGAGCTGGTATCTACAATTTCTACGATCTCATCAAGAAGCTCTAAAACTTTCATAACAAATTCCTCCCAATTCTATTATTTCACAATAAGTAAGTTAAAGTATGCAATAACTTCTCCCGATACAGTAAAATATAATACTATATCTGCTTTTTATCCATCACATCTATTACAACCTCAGGAACAAGTCCGCATATATCTCCCTTAAGTGAATATACCTCTTTGACTATGCTGGAACTTATGAAAGAATATTTAGGGCTTGTCATCAAAAATATCGTCTCCACATGATTGTCGGCACTGCAAAAAAGGTGTGCGTTCATATGCGCCATCTGAAGTTCATATTCAAAATCCATGGTTGCTCTTAATCCTCTTACTAACACATCTATATTATTTCTATTTACATAATCTGCAAGTAATCCGTCAAAACTGTCTATATAAATATTATCCAGATGCTCCGTCGCCTTAATTATCATATCTTTTCTTTCTTCCAGCGTAAAAGTCGCAGTCTTCGACCGGTTTACTATAACCCCTACAACAAGTTTGTCATAAAGTTTTGAAGCCCTTTCAATCAAGTCGAGGTGTCCGTTTGTAATCGGATCGAATGAACCCGCATATAAAGCTGTTTTTTCCATACTCACTATCCTTCCCGATTTTTGTAAAACTTTAAAAAAGTATTTCCGTAGCGTTTTTCTTTGACTAAAGTAAATCTCCCTATATCATCAGGCAGTTCTTCATATTTACCCAGCTCACAGCATATGATTCCGTCTTCCGATAAGATTCCTTCCTCCGAAATTATTTCCATTGCTTTGAGTGTCAACCCTTCACCATAAGGAGGGTCTAAAAAAACTACATTGATCTCTTCTTTTATTCTGCTTATACACGTCCGGAAATCTCCGGCAAACACTTTGCTTCTGTCCGAAACCTTACATACTTTGATATTCTCATTTATAAATTTCAAACTTTCTTTGGACTTGTCGCAAAAATAAACCATTTTTGCGCCTCGGCTCAATGCTTCCAGCCCTAAACTGCCGCTACCCGCAAATAAATCCAACACTGTCGCATCATATATGTCATCCATCAATATACTGAACAACGCTTCTCTTACCTTATCAAACGTAGGCCTTACAGAAAATCCTGAAGGTGCTGCAATTTTTCTTCCTCTAAAATTGCCTGCTATTATTCTCAAAATATCCACCTCCACACAACAATAGATTTTACCATATATCAATTACAAAAATCAACTGCTCATACAAGTCTACAGATTGATTTTATCGGGATTTCTAAACATTTTATCCAACGACGCTTTAATAAGTCTGTTATCCTGATTTTTAAGCAAAATATCTTCTGATAAAATTTTATTTATTTCTTCTCTTACTATAGGGAAAAATCTGCTATGTTTAGTCAAATCCGCAATTTTAAGCCCCGGGATCCCATGTTGTCTCGTCCCGAAAAATTCTCCGGGACCTCTAAGTATCAAATCCTGTTCGGATATCTCAAATCCGTCATTTGTGGAGCACATAATCTCCGCTCGCTTATCGGATATATCACCGCTCTTTCCCGATATCAATATGCAATAAGACTTTGCCTTGCCTCTGCCTACCCTTCCTCTCAGCTGGTGCAACTGAGCAAGTCCGAACCTCTCGGCATTTTCTATTATCATAACGGTTGCATTCGGCACATTGATTCCTACTTCTATAACCACTGTGGACACTAAAACATCTATCTTACCCGAAGCGAAATCGTTCATTATACTATCTTTTTCCTGTTGGTTCATTCCGCCATGAATCAATCCCACATTGAAATCTTTAAAATCACTTTTAATCTCCTTATGCAATGACACCGCCGAACTTATATGCTCCATAGCTTCCGAATCTTCTATAAGTGGAGCCACAACATATCCCTGATGACCTTTTAAAAGTTCTTCCAAAAGTATTTTATATGCCTTTGAACGAGTTTTTTTACTTTCATGACGTGTATCCGTATCTATCCTTCCCGGCGGAAGCTCATCAATTATTGAAATATCCAAATCTCCGTAAAGTATCATCGCAAGCGTCCTTGGTATAGGCGTAGCAGTCATGACTATAATGTCCGGATTTTCTCCTTTATCTGCCAATATCTCCCTTTGCCTCACACCGAATCTGTGCTGCTCATCAGTTATTACAAGTCCCAAATTGTTGAAGATGACATTTTCCTCCAAGATGGCATGTGTACCCATAACAAGGTCATATTCTTTCATAAGTATTTTGTTAAGCGTCTTCATCTTTTCCTTTGCACTCATGCTCCCCGATAAAAAACCTATATTGATCCCCCAATTTTTCATAAGTTCAAGTGATCCTTCATAGTGCTGCTTTGCAAGTATTTCCGTCGGTGCCATAAGACATACCTGATATCCCGATTTAACTGCTTTATATACCGCAAGCTGTGCCACGGCAGTTTTTCCCGATCCGACATCTCCCTGAATCAATCTGCACATAGGTTTGGATCTTTCCATGTCTTTTTCTATCTCTTTCAAAACTCTTTTCTGTGCTTTTGTAAGCTCGAACGGTAATTCATTAAACGCTTGACTTATCTTTATTTTTCTCGAAAAAGAAATTCCGTTGCTTTGAGCTTTGTTCAGTTCTTTCAGTCTCGATATCCCCAAACTCAACAAAAATATTTCCTGAAAGACAAGTCTATACTTTGCCGCTTTTAAGGCATTTTTATCTTTAGGAAAATGTATATTTCTGATAGCATATTTATAATCACATAATTTTTGTCTTTTACATATTTCTTCCGGCATGAAATCAGGCATTATTTCCAAAAATTCGGAAACCGCATCAACATATTTCCTTAAATCGTTTTGTGTTATTCCCTTTGTAAGATTATAAACAGGTAAAATACGCATATCATAATTTTCATCTCTTCCCTGATTACATTTGGAAAACTCGGGATGAACGAGCTTTATCCTACCGTTTTTTATATAAGGTTTTCCGAAAAAATAATATCTGTCGCCTTTTTTTATATTTTTCTCTAAATAATTCGCATTAAAAAATACAACCTCCATAGAAGCTGTATCATCTTTTACAGATATTGTTAACACGCTTTTATTTTTCTTTCCAAAAATTCTTCTCTTCCCTATAAAAATCACCTCCCCTTTAAAAAGAGCGGCTTCTTTTTCTCTCGCAGACGAAATATCCGTTATATGGCTTCTGTCTTCCCAATTACAGGGGTAATATTCCAAAAAATCTCCCACCTGATATATTCCCAACCTGTTATAACCCTCGGATTTTTTAGGCCCTATGCCTTTCAGTTTTTTTATATCATCATATATGTTCATACTAAAAACCTTTTTACTTAGTAATATTAATTGATAATTTAAAGACTATATATAAACTTGAAAAGAAGCCGAACCTTCTTTTTTGACAACATTAATCAACTATTTCTCTCCTTCTGAAAATCAGTGTTTTGTGTAACTCATCTTTCTGCCCGAATACATTCCCCGGACGGCTATGTCGACATTTGAGATCTCAATACCGCATTTACTTTCTATCTCATCCTTAATCTCTCTCAACAGCTGTTCGCTTGTATTTCTTATACTCGTTCCGAATCTTATCAGGATTTTAAGCTCTACGATAAGCTTTTCATCCTTATCAAAATAAATGTCAAGTGAATTGACTTCATGTTTCTTACCTAAAAAACTGTTTAAAAATCCCTTTTTTTCTATATCGGATGCAAAGATCGCCTTACCGTCATACCTCTCTATAATTTCCGCAATCATTTTTAAAATCACGGATTTTGTGATCATTATGGTGCCTTTTTCCGCTTCATATTTATAAAACAATAATAACTACCTTTCTAAACAAATTTAACCAAAGCAACCTACCGTTTCCATATTTGTACTCACTTTTAAATTCACATCTTCTCACACTTATAATATACTACAAAAATCTGCTTTTGGCTACCTTAACACACTTAATTAAACCTGCATGATCGGAACCGACCTTATTTTGAAACACTCATATTAAACAAGTTAAAATGTACAATAATAGAAGTATCGGAATCAACCTTTTCTCGAAACCGGACTCACAAATTTGTTATCAAATAATCTCCCATACAAACTTTGCATTCTCAACAAAATTTATATTCTCAGGCTCCATAGTGCAAATATATCCACATTCCGGCATATATGGCATTTTCATATCAAATTGAGTATCGGAATAAACTCTCTCATTATTCCAGTAATAATCTATATTTATCAACTTTCCAAGTTTTGCTCCCGATGCTTCACACAATATCTCAGCTTGTCTTTGGGCATTTTGTACTGCACTTCTGAGAATTTTTTCTTCCAAAACATTCCTGTTTTTCAGGGTGAATTTTACACAAAACACCGGATGTGTAAAACAGCCTGAAAGCGCTGCCAAAACTTCCTCGACTCGCTTAGGGTCAAAATCAAATTCCAATTTTAAATTTTGCCTGCATAAAAATTCATTAAAAACATCTTTTTCATTATAATAGGTGTCAGTTATTCTCATATATTCCGTACTTATATTAAAATCCGTAGTCATAACGGAATCGCCTTTAATCCCGATATTTGCAAGAATCTCTCTAAGTTTTTCAAACTTTTTTTCAAGCATATCAACAGCGATCCTATACCCTTTATGACTTGTTCTCAATGTTATATGAACTTCTACAAAATCCGGCTTTACCGATGCATGCCCCATCCCTTCTACTGTTATTGTCCTCATAATAATATCCCCTCTCTGCATGTCCTACGCTGCGTTAAGTTGACACCCGCATTTATTCTTTGAAATACATAAATCTATATAAATCCGATTCATTTTTTCCAAAGAATAAATTATTAAAATTTTATTTATATATTAATTTCAATTATATCACTGAGTTTCAATATTTTCAATATTTTGTAATCTGAGGTCGGCATTCATCCTGCGACAATAAATGAAAGTTTATCAGTTCAGACGCAAATGAATCAAGATCGCTCTGTTTCCGTTATCGGTGACCCTCATTGCAATTTTTGTATAAAGCTTTATTTTCTTTTTTAATAACTTTCTTGCATCCGTATAAAACAAGCGTTTTTCAACAAGTGTCATCTTAAGCTTTTCTGCGAATTTTTCCGCATCATTTACATAAAAACAGATTTTTGCAGAAGTGTTTCCTGTTTTTTTCACATACTTGTCAGCATATTTAACTCCGACTTCATTTGTCGCATCAAAAATCAGCTCTCCTTCAGGAAATATTCCTTTCAATTTAGATATGAACGGCACGATATCATTTTCGTGAAAATATTGAAAAACTCCTGAGATTATTATAAGTGTCGGGAGCATTGTATCTATTTCATCCGTCCATTTAAGTTCAAACATATCACCGCTTATATTCACTTCATTTTCCGGTGCTTCTATGAATTTTTTTCTTATTTCCATCGGTTCAGGAAGATCAACCTCATAAAAGTTTACATTAGGTTTGTTCAGCCTGTACGAGATAGTTTCCAGCCCTGCTCCAAGGTTGACAATATTACATTTATCGACATGTTGATCAATAAAATTCTTCGCCATCAGGTCTATGTTATAATACCTTGCAACAGATGCCAACATAGTATATTCCGACGATCCGTTTCTAATTTTTTCTAAAACATTCCCGGGAATCTTCTTTTCCAACTCAAGTGCCTTTTCATCATAAAAATATTCAGGAAAATATTTTGACGAATAAATCCTTGCTTCCATCGGAATAAACAATGTATCCTCTATACCTTGTAAACTGCACATTACATTACCCCCTTTTCATATCTGATACATGTTGTAATATCATTTTTCTATATCTTTTTCTCTCCTCATCGGGAGCATCAAGTGTATTGACACAAAACTCTATCATTTCCTCTATAAATTTATGAGAATCTTTGTCCTTGTTTGTGCCGATATACTTATATTCAAAAAGCATTTCGCCTATACCTCCGGCGATAAACAGTGCCATTCTATGACATTTTTCATCATCCGCTTCAAACCATTTCAAAGAACGTATATATATCTTCCACACTTCAACAAACACCTGCGTAATCTCTTCTTTAAGCTTGAGTATATACATAAAATTTTCCGGTGAAATTACAGTATCGTTTACGTGGCGATCTTTTAACAGCATTTTTAAAAATAGATTTATTACGTTGTCCATAATCAACTCGGGATCATTCGTATTTTTTTTAATACATGCCTTTATATCTGAAATATATTGATTCGAATAGTTCTCTTGAACTGCATTATAAATATCTTCTTTTGATTTAAAGTAATAATAAAAAACACTTGGTGATGCCGTTCTGTCGTTTGTTTCATTCAGAATGTCTCTAACTGATGTATCTGTATACCCCTTTGAAAAAAACAGCTTTGTAGCGGCATCAACCAATTGTTTTTTGCGAGAATTTGTGTCTTTCTTTTTTCTTCCCATAACTCTCCTCTTAATACTATACACTTTATATTTTACATTATAGAACGTTATTCTATAAAATTCAATATTAAAATCTTATCTTTTTTTATCATATCCGTTATATAAATAAAAACGGCTTGGACAGGTAATGCATCCAAACCGCTTCATCATTAAATATAGTTTTATCAATCAAGTGTCAACAACAATGCCATCTTAAATTTTTTCTTTGCTTTTACATAATGCATTCCGCCCTTTGCAAAGTGAAAATTCTCTCCTGCTTTAATCGTATTGCAAACTCCCTCGTAACCTATAATACCCTCACCGTCTAAAGCAAAAATAAGTGCCTCACCGGGTGCGGCATGTTCTGAAAGTCCTGTCCCCTCATCAAATGACATTATCACCAATTTCATATTATCATTATGTAATATATCCATATTTACGATTTTGCCGTCCTGATACGGCACAAGTTCCGCCATGTTAAATACCTCTCCGGCCTTTATAATTTCATTCATTTTCTCGTCCTTCCCAATCGTAATTTCCGTATATACTGCTGATGTTTTTGTTCTCATCCCTACCGGCACACCAACAGGGGTTAAAATTGCATCCCTCTTTTTCAGTATCCCGACTTCTCCATCCGCTGTATAAACTTCCGCACTTCCCTCCGATACTATTAACAGTTTATGATATGGATAAATCTCTGCACTGATATCGGTATTTTTTGCAAGAGAAAAATATAATACATTATTCTTTCCTCCATAAATCTCTTTTGATATTGTACATCCTGTAATAGGAGGATTTTCCCTTGCTATGGAAAATACCTCTCCCGTTTTTTCTTTTATCATATTAATCCCCATTCCGTCGCCTTTGGCCGGCGGCACAAGCAGTAATAAAAGTATCAACGTCCTCTACTTTATTCACACTGTCATATTTTATTTCTGATGTGAATCTATAAGTGCCGTAAGTTTTGCGATTATTTTATTTTCCTCAATTCCGGATTTTTTACTTACATCGGCTATTGTAGCCTTTTTTATTATAATTTTTCCCATCGGCGAATTCAGCTTTTTGAATTTCGGGTTTTCTTTTATTATTTCCTCCTTCAACCAGGGATACTCCTTAAAAATATCAGCCAATTTTGTATCTTTTTTAATAGACAGCATCACTCTCACCTCCAATATTTCGGGTAATCTGCTTGTTTACAAAACTTTGATATCCGGATTTTTTTCTCCGAATTTTTCTTTTAATATTTCACAAATCTCTGAACGTTCTTTGCCCTGCTTTTCCATCTGTTTTATAGTTTTGTATGCTTGGAACAATGTAGACGGTCCTATTTCCGAACTGAAATACCCTATTCCCTGGTTCCATGCCAAAAGTTCAAATATATCATCAAACGCGGCAGAATCCACTCCGTATATATATGCTTTTACAAGCTCTCTGCCGGCCTGGCGCATCCTGCCGGCTCCAACGGCATTTGACAATGATAAAAGTAAACGTGTTTCATATGGCAAATATCTTTTATCATCATTCCATGTCAAATCCCAGAATTGTACGGCTATTTCGCCTAATCCCTCATCAATAACAGGCATATTTGTCAGTGCTACAGGACGCATAGAAATATCTTTTTCTTCCTTTTTCACTTTTGTTCTGTAGAAATAAACATGATACTCATGCTCCGATTTTTTCTCAGTGTGATGCTCAAATCCAAGATCCTCCATAACTTCATAAAGCGGAACGGGATCAAAAGTTTGTACGATTTCAAGTCCTTCTCCTTCCGATATCTCCATCGCCTGTTTCTTCAGTCCCGGAAAAAAGTTTCCCGCAATTCCTCTTACATCTACTGTTTTAAAACTGCTTATCTTATCTTTCCAATTTATATAACTCATATCCTACCTCCATAATTCTAAGTGTTAGTCTTGTCTACCTGAAATAAGTATAGTATAATCCAAATATAAATTGCGTTGTTTAAACCACGAAAATCAAAAAAGGTGTAAAAAAAAATGAATGAAAAAGATATTATCACTTTAAAAAACTCTATGCTCTTTAAAGATATGAATGACAAGGAAATAACAGAAGCAGTCAATTCGCTATCCGTAACGAAGAAATTTTATAAAAAGGATGAGCTGATTTTAATGGCCGGAAGTACAACAAACTTTTTGGGAATGGTATTATCCGGAAGTCTCACTATTGAAATCAATGATGTTTGGGGAAATCGAACTATTTTAAGTTATGTTGAAAAAGGAGAATTTTTCGCAGAAGCTTTTGCAATTCTGCAAGATGAGCTTGTCAGTGTTGATGTAAATGCAAATGAAGAATCCGAAATTGCTTTATTTGATATGTCAATGCTTCATATTTTAAAGCAAACATATAGCGAATGGCTGCTCAAACTACTAAATAATCTCTTAATGATATCTGTGCAAAAAAACATGATGCTCTCTCAAAGAAGTATACATACTTCTTCCAAATCCGCCCGAGGTAGGATTATGGCGTTCCTTAACAATACAGCTCTAAAGACAAAAACAACGGAATTCACCATACCTTTTAATCGTCAACAAATGGCTGATTATCTAAATCTGGATCGCTCTGCACTTTCAAAAGAACTTGGAAAAATGAGAGACGACGGTATGATAAAATTCCGCAAAAATTATTTTAAGATAATAAAGCAATAACGTTATATTCTATGAAATAAATTCAACAATTCTTTCTTTATCAACTTTTTTAAGCTTGTTATTTATCCCAAAATGAATCACTGTATCTATATCTTTCTGCGTATTTAAAATATATTTACTACTGACAGGGCTGTTCCCTTCGACAAGGAAAACGTATCCTTCAATCCATACATCAAACTCATGCGCTTTCAAGTATCCGGATAATATATATACCTGACGTTTAATTTGTTTAATAGGATTTTTGACCGATTTTTGATAAAAATTACCTGCCTCGGTATATTTATTCTTTATCCATTCAAAATCATCTTCATCACCAATCAATATACCGCTGTAATTTTTTACTTCAATAATAAACACTCCACGGTTATTTATAATTACATTATCAAGTTCTGTATTCTTTCCTTCAAAAGAAACTTTTACATTTGTCAGCAAAACATCTTTTTCATTTAGAATTTCTCTTATTATCTGACTGACAAATTGCTCTCCATGCCGCCCTGCCCTTTCCTCTCCTGATTCAAATAATGTGATGTCTATTTTAGAAATAAGTTTTACAAGCAGAATAAAAAATATAATAATAAAGGATATCCCAATAATATATTTCATTTAATATAAACCTTTCGTCACTTCCTTTATACAGGCTGTCATCTTTTTTTCCGATTCATTTTTTTGAAATCTATTTATGAGTTTGATCGAGCATACACTATCCCACCGCACTCATAACCTTACCGATATAGTAAATCCCCCATATTACACCGCCTATAATCAATAGTAAAAACATTGAGGATAATGCAATAGCAAGCGACCTCACTTTTGTATCTGTATTTTCGGTAAAATTTAAAATAACAATAATCAGTTTTAATACAATACTGATTATTGCTATGATCAGTCCGTATCTAAAAACAATTCCAATCATTAAAAAGCCAATTTCCGCACCTCCGAGACCTATAGCAAAACCGATAAAAAAGCACATATAAATAAATATATCTAATGCTATTGACCCCCGCAGTATAAATTTAATTAATTTTTCCCTATTATAATCTCTCATAATTTTAGTTTTCATCCATTTCAGACTTAATCAACACAGCAATTGATTCCACATGTTTGCTGTTTGCAAACTGGTCAAAACAAGCTATCTTCTTTAAACTGTATCCCATTTCAGAAAGCTGTTTAAGATCCCTCGCCAAAGTTGCCGGATCACATGAAACATAAACTATTTTCACCACATTGCTGTCCGCTAATGCTTTCAAAAGATTTGGACTGCATCCGGATCTCGGAGGATCTAAAATGGCAACGTCACAACTTTTCCCTTCATACAAAAGCTTTTTTATCTCGGCTTCGGCATCACCGCACCTGTAAACAGCATTTACGATTCCGTTTATCACTGCATTGCGGTTCGCATCAATAATCGCATCTTTTATACTTTCTATACCTATGACACTACGAACATTTTTTGCAATATAAAGCCCTATCGTTCCTACTCCACAATAAACATCCCAAACATCTTCCGCTCCCGACGGGTTTATAAATTCCAAAACTTTGTCATAGAGCTTTACAGTTTGAATTGAATTCACCTGGAAGAATGCTCCCGGAGAAATTTCATATTGCATATTTCCAAGCTCTTCACGGATTGTTCCCTTTCCCGCCAAAGTCACAAATTGCAACTCGCCTCTTTTAGCATTTTTAATCTCATAAGCTAAAATTACGCTTTCGAGAGAATACTGTACCCCGGTATCTGTAGGCGGCATATTAAAAATCGCATCATCAAGCATACTTATCAGCTTTAAATGATTGGGAATGCCCTTACCGTTGACCTGAAAAATAACCATCACCTCTCCTGTATTGAAAGCCGTTCTGACAATCACTTTTTTCATTAAACCCTTTTCCCACCTATTGTCATATGCAGTTATATTATCATTTGCCATAAACTTTCTTAAAACATCTGCAACCACACTTACAGTATCAGCTTGTATAGCACAATCCGAACAGTCACATACATTATGACTTTTCTGCTTAAAAAAGCCCACTACAGGCTCTCCCACATTTTCTATTATGCCTCCCTTTTTTGTTATTATGCCACCTGTAGAAATCATACAAGTGGCTTTATTTCTATATCTTAAAGGATTTTCCATAGCCACGATTTCTTCCATCGGTATACATGTGAATCCGCCTATTCGCCCTAATTTATCCCTTACCTGTTTCTCTTTAAGTTCCAGCTGCCCCTCATAGTTTAACGCATGATAATGACAGCCTCCGCACCGGTCACTATAAATACAATACCCCTCTCTCCTGAAAGGGGATTCTTTTATAATATCAATTAATTTTGCAAAACAGTAATTTTTTTTTAACTTTGTAATTTCACAGCTTACGACATCTTTGTAAACAGCACCGTTTACAAAAACCGTCAATCCGTTTACTCTTCCGATCCCGGCACCCTCACCGCTCATATCCTCTATTTCAATTTCAAAATTCTGACCCTTCTCAGGTCTAAAATCATAATCCATAATATACATTTACACTTTCTACAAACCATATTTTTATAAAAATATCCAAATTGTTTTCTGACAACACTCTATATTTTTATGCACAATCTTATTATCTCTCTTTATACCTACTATCTTTCAATAATATTTCTATTTTTCCATAACAGCCATCAATTTCTCATACGCTTTCGGATAAACTTTTTTTAAATTTATAGGCTTAAGGTCGGGGTCCGTTATGCCGTGTTTAGTAAAACCTTTGACATAAAGCTTGCCTGTCTCCTCATTTCTACACTCATATCCGATCATAACAACAGCTCCTTTTACATATTCAATCCAAGCCGAAATTTCAATCAAATCATCATAAATTGCCGGCGACTTATATTCACATCCGACCTCAACCACAGGCATCCATATGCCGTCATCCACCATTTCCGTATAAGGGTATCCGCTTTGTCTCAACATTTCATTTCTACCGATTTCAAACCATTTTATATAGTTTACATGATAGACCACCTGCATTGCGTCGGTATCTGCAAATATTGCCCTTACTCGACTATAATATTTTTTATGCCTGCGCTCCATAAAATGCCTCCTTCTCATTTATTAAATCCGCTTTCCGCTCTTTCCATTATTTTATTTAATCTGTGATTTATACCTGATTTACTCATAGGAGGATTGAGCAGTTCTCCCAATTCTTTCAATGATGCCTCAGGATTTGAAAGCCTTATTTCGGCAACCTCTCTTAACTTATCCGGCAGAGACTTAAGGCCGTCCCCGTTTTCTATCAACTTTATTGCGTCTATTTGCCGCATAGCCGCATCTACGCTCTTATCCAAATTGGCATGATCACAGTTGCTTATCCTGTTGGTTTTATTGCGTATTTCTTTATATATCCTCGTATCCTCAAATTTAAAAAGTTGCTCGCTGGCTCCTATAATACTCAATAAATCTGAAATCTGTTCCGCTTCTTTCAAATATACGACATAATGTTTTTTTCTTTTCGTAATCTTCGATTTAAGTCCGAAGCTGTTTATAAGTTTCCTCGCATCGGAAGCCAATTTTTCAGTATTGAAAACAAATTCTACGTGATAGCCTTTTTCAGGATTATTTATTGTTCCCACTCCCAAAAAAAGACCTCTCAAATAAGCCTTTTTACAGCATTTCTTTTTTACGAGCTCCCCGTAAATACCGTCGCTGATGTAATTACAGCCTTCCCTAACCAATAAAATGCCGCACTCTCTCAATATCATCTCACAACTTTCCGAATCTATAATATTGATTTCAAAAACATGACCTGATTTTACTATAGGCGCATCTCCTACCATAATGGAACTTTCCGCTCTGAAATAGTCTTTAATAAGCCTCTTAAAACGCCTTGCAACAGCAGAACTGTCAGTAGTAACCTTTATATTCATCTTGCCTGAACCCACCAGAGATAGAGTTCCGCTGCTCCTTATAAAACCTGCAAGCTCGCTTCTCGTACAGCATTTATTTTCTTCATCCGTTCTTGCAAGCTCTTCTTTTGTTTGCCCTGCAAATGAAATTTCTTTATATCCGCTTTCCATAAAAATCACCTATACTTTTAATCTGACAACAAAACCTGAAATCAATCCATAGCCATTGCCAAACTCAATATAACCGTCGCCACTCTTCCTGCATCATGCCTTATATATCCGTCTTTTACTTCCAAAAAATCGTTGGCAACAAGTCTTATCCCCATATTTCTTAAATTTTCCCTATCCTTTGGTGTAGGGAGTATCTGCCTCGCACCGTCATGTTTATAATTACACAATACTTCCGGAGAAACTTCCTTATTGTTTGCAATGACTACATCTACAGACTTACATCTTGCCATATCCTTAAAACCGTCCGCAAATCTGCTATTAGAATCAAGTTTTGCAGTATATTTTATTATTTCCTCAACATGCTCCCATACTCCGTAGTCATCAGTTTCTCCCGGCTGTGTCATTATATTGGACACATAAACTACCCTGCCGTCAGAATGCGCTATTGCATTATTTATACCGTCTATCAAAAAATTCGGAAGTATACTGGTATAAAGACTTCCCGGTCCTACAACTATCACCTGCGCCTCTCTTATGGCTTTTTCCGCCGCTTCCGTAGCTTTCGGACCGTCGGGACACAAATATATCCTTTTTATCGGACTGTTATTTTTTACTACAAAATCACCGATACACGACTCTCCTTTTACACACTCCCCGTTTTCAAGCTCTGCACATAAAACTATATCGTCCGTCGACACAGGAACCACTCTGCCCTTTATATTGAGAATATTACCGGCTTCCGAGACCGCCTTCTCAAAATTCCCGAACATTCCATAAAGAGCTGCAATTAAAAGGTTACCGAACGACTGTCCCTCAAGATTACCCTCTTCAAATCTGTATTTCAGAAGTTCCTGCATAAGTCCTTCTTCCTGAGCTAATGCCCAAATACAACTTCTTATATCTCCCGGTGGAAGCATTCCGAGATCTTCCCGTAAAATTCCGCTACCTCCTCCGTCATCCGATGTTACAACGACTGCTGTAAGTTCATCAGTAATATTTTTCAATCCTCTAAGCAAAACGGAAAGCCCCGTTCCGCCACCTATGACAACAACTCTCGGTCCCATAACGGCTCCTTTTCAAATTTAAAATACTATTTATAAATTATTTAGTAACAACTTTACAGTTCTCTATGTATCGTGATAACCCTTTTTCCCTCATCCAAAAATAATTTGGAAAAAACATTTGCCATGGTCACCGATCTGTGCTGTCCTCCCGTACAACCGAACGATATCACCAAGCTGCTCTTACCTTCTTTAATATAAAAAGGAATAAGGTATTCTATCAAATCATGCACTCTTTTTACGAATTCCTTGCATCCCTCACCGCGCATAACGTAATCCTGAACTTTCTTATTATTTCCCGTCAATTTTTTCATACTTACCAAATAAAACGGATTAGGCAAAAACCTTACATCAAAAACAATATCGGTATCTCTCGGAACTCCCTGTTTATATCCGAAAGACTTAAATGTTAAATTAAAATAATCCTTTTCGCTTCCGTCCTCAAGAATAAGTTTTTTCAATTCCTGATCAAGCTTGGCTATCTTGAGATTCGATGTATCCATTATATAGTCGGAAATCTTTTTTATATCTGCGAGTTTTTTACGCTCTTGCCTGATCCCCGCACGCATATCTCCCGCCTTCGCAAGCGGATGATTCCTCCTCGTCTCTTTAAATCTACTTATGATCGTATCGTCTTCCGCTTCAAGAAACAGAATTTTGTAAACAAAACCCCTGACGTTAAGTTCGCTCAAACTCTCTTTCAAATCGTCAAAAAACTCACCGCCTCTTATATCGATCACAAAAGCAACTTTATTTATATCTTTATTCGTGTTGATGTCAACAAAATTCTTTATAAGGGCGGGCGGCATATTATCTATACAATAGTAGCCGATATCTTCAAGACATTTACTTGCCTGTGTTTTTCCCGCACCGCTCATTCCGGTAATTATTATTATTTCCATTTCGTTCTCTTACCCTTCTTCAACGATTTCAAGATTCCTGATTCTGCTCAAGTCAAGTCCCGCCTCAAGCGCCCGTTTTACACCGCCTTCACAATCTCCCACTCTTGACGGATGGTGTGCATCACTGCTTATTATAAATCCAACATCATATTTCATGGAAGTTTTTATCGCAGGTACCGTAAGATCCGGATGCCACGTACTTATCTCCATAAGAGTATCCGTCTCTTCGCAAGCTTTAGCGATAGCATCTATATCGAACGGACCTTTATCTCCGGGGTGTGTAAGCAGGTAATAGTCATTTTCATATAAACTCCTTATTACAAGTTCCGTATTTTTCTTTTTTTGCCACTTAAATTCTCTATGTAATTTATAACTCCAAATATAATTCACAGAGTTTATTATCGCCGCCTGAATCGGCTTTTCTCCAAAAACACCGAAATGATATCCCGCCAAAATATAATCGTACTGATCAAATTCGTCTCTTCTCACATCAAGATTTCCGGACGGATTTATTATGTTTGCTTCTACACCCAAATATATTTCAATTTCCTTATATTTATCTCTAAGTTCGGTAATCTGTCTTCTCATCTCAGGCACCGCACTTCTTTTTATACCGTAAGAAACATGTCCGGGTCCGTGATCCGATATTCCTATCGCTTTAAGTCCTTTCGCTATCCCCGCTTTCACATTATCTTCAATCTGACCCTTACCATGCGAAAAAACTGTATGAGTATGTAGGTCATATTTAAGTCTATATCTCATGATCTATACCCCCACTGCTGTTTAAAATACTACTATTCTCCTATAATTCTTACCTCCGGTTCAAGCATTACGCCAAACCTGTCATATACCGTTTCGCGAACTATATTCATAAGCATTATTATATCTGAAGCTGATGCTCCGCCTCTGTTGACTATAAATCCCGCATGTTTTTCCGAAACCGCCGCATTGCCGAGACAAAGACCTTTGAGTCCGCTGTCCTCTATCAGCTTTGCTGCAAAATTTCCTTCCGGTCTTTTGAAAAAACTCCCTGCACTGGGCAAATTTAAAGGTTGCTTAGCAATCCTTCTTGAATTATAATCTTTCATTCTTTCCGAAATTTTCTCTTTATCATCAAATTTAAGTTCAAATTCTGCTGAAAGCACAATCCCTGTAGGCATTGAATCTTCATTTTCCAGTATGCTGTGACGATAAGAAAAATCCATTTTCGATTTGTCTGTTTTTTCAATCTTAAAATTCGACAGGTATAAAATTTTGGAAGACTTAAATATATCGGAAACCTCGGCTCCGTATGCTCCCGCATTCATAAAGACAGCCCCTCCCACGCTTCCGGGAATACCCGATGCAAACTCCAAACCCGACAACCCGTTGTCAAGTGCAAGTTTTGAAACGTACGAAAGCAACACTCCCGCCGGAGCATTCAAATTATTTCCTGAAACCTCCACCTCATTCGGACTTTTTCCTATTCTCAAAATTGCTCCGTCAAAGCCCTCGTCTCTTACTAAAATATTGGAACCGTTTCCTATTATCTGAAAAGGAACATCATATTCTTTAAAAAGCTTTAATACTTCAATCAAAATATTTTCATCCTCCGGTTCAAAAAACAGCCTTGCCGGACCTCCAACCCTGAAAGTTGTGAACTCGGACATCAAAACATTTTTTCTCAAACCGGAGCTTTTTTCTATATTTCTTTCTCTTATCTCGTTTATAAGTTCTCTTTCTTTAACTCCGTTCATATTCCTATATACCCTGTTTCTAATGATTTATTACTTTTCATATTATACATTCTTTTATATACAAAGTCCACTCAAGCGATTGAACATACTTATATTAATGTGAAACCGCACAGCTGAATTTCACCGTTATACGAAACAAAAATATTTTTAATGTATATTTATACATTTGTACTTGTATTTATACAC
>CAJPNN010000025.1 GCA_905372035.1 Bacillota bacterium
AATGCAGGATTTTCACGATTTCACTCTTTGTATCAACGCTATGCACTCCACATGTTTCAAGTGTGGAAATTGCTTAAGAAAAATATCTATTTTCTCATAAGACTTGAACAGTGGCAGGAAATGAAAGAAAAATATGAGAATAACGAAATTACGAAAGAAGCCTTGCAGGACTGGAAGGCAAACTATCCTGACAGCCTGAAAAAAGATTACGTTCCCTTTGAGGAAAGCAATGTGAAATTCTATAAAAGCGGAATAAATACCAAAATTCCACCAGATATAAAATAGGCACAGAAAAAGCACATAGCTAAAAGATTTTACAAATTTAAAGCCATGTGCTTTATCTTTTATACTGTTCGATGATTTAGATAAACTGGTGTTTGTTATTTGGAAAGATTTAGAGAAATGCATTTTGCTTCTCTTACCCAGACTCTCTTTTGTATTTCTCTTGTCTTTTCTAGATCTAATACATATATACCCTTAAATACATATGCCATTTCTCCAGATTCCGTTTTATAATATGGGAAAACGATTCTTTTCTGATCTGCCTTTGGCTTTTGTAAGACTTCTTCAACAAACTTATTATTGTTTTCCTTTGATGATTCGTAGATTGTGGTTCCGTCAAGAGATATTTCATTATTAAAAGGTATTCTTTGAATTACATCCTCTAACATGAGTTTCGGACACCAAATCCATATATTAGATCCTTTCGACTTTTCGAAGTAACACTTCTGCATACCGTAATATCCCTTGTCAAATAACTCCGACACTTCTTGGATTGTCCTCAATGCAATCTTGCCATCGAATATATCTTTCCCTTCAGCTTTTACTTGATCTGCAGTTTTGATGATATCTTCCCACTCTAATGGTTTAGTGAGTTTATTGATTCGTTCTTTAATAAGTTCAACAACTGTATCAATTTGTGCGTTTAGTGATTCAAGCGTTTGACTGGACTCAGCATTTATTCTTAATTCCTCTGGTTCAAATTCAACCACGTTTTCTAGACTCCGCATCTTCTTAAGAATGTCTGCAGTACGTTCTTTATCCAATTCTTCTTGCGACTTATGGTGATCTTCGTCAATCTCAACCGATAAATTTAGTTGCGGAAAGTACAAATCTGCTAAGGCTATTTTATTTTCTTTACGCCTGAACATTTGTTGTGTTACGAACTTTAAATCTGGATTGTCAATTTTATTATAGATTCGTTCGATGCAGTAATTCTCGCTCTTCTTATTCCAAGTTCTTCGAAACTGATGAAGAATATAATCCTTTCTATCTGTAGTTTTGCTCATTATTCTTTCTCCATATCCCTACAAATTATGATTTGTCACCCACTATTTTCACAAAAGCCTCTCACCAAACGACGGAAAGCTTTTATAAACTTTTTATCTACCTTATTGCCCTTCGGTCAATAAGTATCGCTCGTAAAGCTCGCTTAATTCAACAACTCCCTTTCAGACCTGCTTTTTCTTACTTTTAGTATCAAAACAGTATCATTTAGAGAATTTTACTACATCAAAACCGCTCAACTCCTGTATTTTTAAGCCTTTTATAACAGTAGCATATTTGTTACTGTTATTCCCACTCTATCGTTCCCGGCGGTTTGCTAGTCAGATCATACACAACTCTGTTGACACCTTTCACTTCATTTATTATGCGGTTCATACAGATTTGCAGAACCTCAAGCGGGATATCCGAACACTCCGCAGTCATAAAATCTGAAGTATTCACTGCTCTTAAAGCGACAGCATAATCATAAGTTCTCTCATCTCCCATAACGCCAACAGAGCGAATATTTGTGAGCGCCGCAAAGTACTGTCCTATTTTCTTATCCAGTCCGGCTTTCATAATCTCTTCCCTGTAAATATGATCAGCGTTTTGTATCATGTTAACCTTCTCTTCGGTTACTTCCCCTATTATCCTTATACCGAGTCCCGGACCCGGAAACGGTTGTCTGAAAACAAGATGTTCAGGTATTCCAAGTTCCAATCCCGCTTGTCTCACTTCATCCTTGAATAAGTCCCTGAGAGGCTCAATTACTTCTTTGAAATCCACATGATCCGGAAGACCGCCGACATTATGATGACTCTTTATAACTGCAGACTCTCCAAGACCCGATTCTATAATATCGGGGTAAATCGTTCCCTGTGCAAAAAAATCTACCGCTCCGATTTTCTTTGCCTCCTCCTCAAAAACTCTTATAAATTCTTCTCCTATGACCTTTCTCTTATTCTCAGGCTCCGTTACACCTTTAAGCCTATTATAAAATCTATCCTGCGCATTTACCCTGATAAAATTTAAATCATAAAGCTTTGTGAATACCTCTTCGACCTCATCCCCTTCATTCTTTCTTAAAAGTCCATGATCTACAAAGATGCAAGTAAGTTGTTTCCCCACTGCCTTTGAAATTATCACCGCCGCCACTGATGAGTCTACACCGCCCGATAACGCAAGCAACACTTTTTTATCTCCAATTTTTTCTTTAAGACTCCTGACAGTATCATCCACAAAACTTCCCATTTGCCATGTCGCCTGACATTTGCAAACCTCAAACAAAAAATTCGCAATCATTTTTTGGCCCTGCTTGGTATGCATAACTTCCGGATGAAATTGTACACCATAAAACCCTTTTTCTTCATTCTCCATGGCTACCACCGGACAGTCTTTGCTCTTCGCTATAATTTCAAAACCGGTCGGAGCATCGGAAATATAATCCGTATGACTCATCCAGCAAATTGTTTTGCTGTCGACGCCTTTAAATATTTTGCTCTTTTCATCTACATTCACAGGTGTTTTTCCATATTCGCTTACAGGTGCCGTCGCAACCTTACCTCCGAGCAAATGTGCCATTAGCTGATTCCCGTAACATATTCCCAAAACAGGAATCCCAAGCTCAAATATCTCCGTTGAAATCATAGGCGCCGCATAGGCATAAACACTGTTCGGTCCCCCGGTAAAAATAATCCCTTTAGGATTCATATCCTTGATCCTGTCCAAAGATATCGAATAAGAACAGACCTCACAATACACATTACATTCTCTTACACGCCTTGCAATAAGCTGATTATACTGACCGCCAAAATCAATTATTAATATTAACTCTTCTTTCACTTGCCATCCTCCAAAATACAAACGATTCCCAAAAATTTCGTTAATTACCCGGCATTTATAAGTTTGTGCTATTCATATATTATATAACGATAACGCTTTGTGAGTATATATACCACATCAGCAAAACAAAATCCGCACCCGCTTCACCTTCCAAAGATGCTTTTGGGGTATACACATAATGTTGGCAATTTTTTGCAGCTTTTCACTAATCTCGTTATATAACGCTTTCACATTCATTTCAATTAATCCATATCAATATCGGAAATCGCGTCTGCCCGACAACTTTCGTACAATAGGGACTACCTTGATATCCACCTCCATAAGCAGAATTGCACTCATCATTATCGCCGCCCCGACATACCCTTTTACAGACAATACCTCTCCTGCAAAACAATAAGCTATCAAAGCTACAAACATTGGCTCCAATGTGTATATCATACCGACGTGGTTTGCAGTGGTGTGCCTCTGAGCTAAAACCTGAATGATAATTGAAACCCCTGAGCAAAAAATTGCCAGGAACAATGTCGTTGCCCACGTCACAGGCGTTTGAGGTAAAGACGGCTTCTCAAAAATCAAAGCCCCTATACTCATTAAAACCGCGACTGCCCCCAATTCATAAATAGCCATTTGAAAAGGATCGACCGACTTATTCTTAACAGCCGTTTCCGTGATCAACAAGTTACAGGAAAATGAAAGTGATCCGCAGATGCAAAGCAAATCCCCCACCGCAGGTTTAAAGCCTCCATTAAGCGTAAGCAATCCTACTCCCACGATACACAAAATTGCAACAACTGCAAACTTACCCGTAGGAATTTGCTTTTTAAAGATCAATCCTAGGATCGGCGTAAATATAACGGACAGTCCGCCAAGAAAACCCGCATTTGAAAGACTCGTATGTAAAACTCCTAAAGTGCAACAAAGATATGCACCGCTCATCGCAACCCCTGCAATACAGGCATATTTCAAAGTTTCTTTACTTACACTTTTTATCTTATTAAAAAATACCGCTCCCATAAGTGCAAATGCGACTAAAAACCTGACGGCATTAAGCATCATAGGCTGTAAATCTCTCAAACTTATATCTATCATGTAATAAGATGTTCCCCAAAACAATGTCACCAGCAAGAGCATAAAATCCGCTTTCTTTTGTTTGCTCATAGTATTCCCCCTCGTATTTATATATTATACATTCATAGCCGAACTTTCCCTTTTATTCAAGTTGTGCTATATGTTTAAGATGCTTTGTATCAGTTCTTCCCCTGATTATGCTTTCAACCACACAGACTTATAACCATATGTTTAAAAACTACTTTGGACCGGTTACTCCCTATTTATAATCAATGAAAAAAGCCCCCGAAGGCGCTATTCCAATATTATCACGCACAGAAACCGAAACTGTTCCTGCACTCTTTTCATTTTTCTCAAATTTCTCTAAACTGTGATTCTCTCCTGTCAGCTATTCAACATCCACCGATTAAATTTCATTAATATAACCTGAAACTATTCTACATTTTTTAATAAATTTTTGCAACACATATCCATAAATAAATTTAAAATATCTCTTAATTGTCAAGACATATGCTACACTTTGAGAAGTATTCTCATACAACTTTATTTGTGCTCTTAAAATTTAGTACAGTCTTTGCTGTCTTATTATATCTCGCTTCATGCTTGGCTACCTGCTTTATAACTTCTTTTTCTGCCTCAATAAGCTCCCGAATATCTCTATAATACTTTTTCTATTCTTATTCAGTAAATTCCTTTTCTGCCGACAATTATCGGCTTCCGCAAATCTAATCTTTATAAAAACCCGGAAATGTTTTTGATAGAAGCAAAGCGAATAATATACTTACGTAAATCTAATTTATAAAAACCCCCTGCAATTGCAAGGGGTTTTGCCTTCGTGATATATGCAAGATTATCTCTTTGAGAACTGAGACGCTCTTCTTGCCTTTTTCAAACCGTATTTCTTTCTTTCCTTCATTCTGGAGTCTCTTGTTAAGAAACCTGCCGCCTTAAGTAAAGGTCTGTATGCTTCTCTGTCTACTTCACACAAAGCTCTTGAAACACCATGTCTTAAAGCTCCCGCCTGGCCGGTAAATCCGCCCCCGTGAACTGTCGCAATTATGTCAAACTTTCCTGCAACGCCGACAACGTCAAAAGGTCTTCTAACCTCTCTTTTTACTATCTCCATACCGAAATACTCATCTATGGGCTTTTTGTTTATCGTAATCTCACCTTTTCCGGGGATCAATCTAACTCTAGCCACAGAAGATTTTCTTCTACCTGTTCCCTGATACTGTGTAACTGCCATCTACTGATTCCTCCCCTCTTAAAAATTCCAAACTTCCGGCTTCTGAGCTGTATGCGGATGTTCTGAACCCACATAAACCTTAAGCTTCTTATACATCTGTCTGCCGAGCTTTCCGTTAGGCATCATGCCCTTAACCGCATGTCTTATAATTTCTTCCGGTTTCTTTGCCTGGAGCTTCTCAAAAGTGATTTCTCTAAGACCGCCCGGGTAACCCGTATGCCTTTTATAAATCTTCTCTTTTCTTTTCTTTCCCGTGACCTCAATCTTCTCTGCATTGATAACTACTACATAGTCACCCGTATCAACGTGAGGTGTAAAAATAGGCTTCTTCTTTCCCCTTAAAATGGAAGCGATTTCTGATGCCAATCTACCCAAAGTTTTGCCCTCTGCATCGACAATATACCACTTTCTTTCCACTTCATGAGGCTTTGCAATAAATGATTTCATTTTTCTTACCTCCTTACCTACTTGGATTCTTTCCGTTTCCTTACACAATTTAAATGTTATAGAAAAAACTACAAACACAAATAATGAAGAAATTTAAAAATCGTTTTCGGCTCAAATAATATAAATTATTCTGACAGTCCGTCTAAAACGTTCCGACCGACTGACTGTTTCCCGGCCACAGCACTTAAAATGCCCGTACCGGAATTTATGAAAACCTGTGGAACTCAGGATTTCTTCACACAATGCAGAGTAAGTATATTACAAAATCAACCTTCGGTCAAGGATTTTTTTGATTGTTTCACCGCTCTTTTTGACATTATCACAAGCACTATTACCAACGATAATATTCCGCTTCCTAAAGTTGCAAACAAATTGCCTCCTGTCAGAGCCCCAATCAAATATCCTATTATGCAACATCCGGCAACACTTATAGCGTAAGGCATCTGAGAAGATACATGATCCATGTGCGAACACTGTGCTCCCGTAGAAGACAAAATCGTGGTATCCGAAATCGGTGAACAATGATCTCCGAATACCGATCCGCCGAGAGTAGCCGAAAGTGCGGTAATGAGCAAAGTTATATTTGATGAATCAGCCGAACATATTATAGTTACAATAGGAATAAGTATTCCGAACGTACCCCATGCAGTCCCCATGGAAAATGATAAAAATGCCGCTACTATAAATATAACAACCGGCAATAAAAACAACGGAAAATGGCTAACCTGTACCAAATGTCCCACAAACTGCCCCGTCGAAAGAAGATCTCGGCAAACACCGCCTATAGTCCAAGCGAATGTTAAAATCAGTATTGCCGGAACCATAGCCTGAACTCCTGTAGATATAGCACCGAAAAAATCTTTATAACTCAAAATCTTTCTCGGAACATACAATATAAATGTAAGCAAAAGAGCTGTAAATCCTCCATACACAAGTGATGACGACGAATCACAATTCCCTATCGCCTTTACAATTCCTACTTTATCCGGACCGAAAAACCCTCCTGTATAAAGCATGAACATGATCGAAAAAATAATCAATCCGAATATAGGTATGATCAAATCTATAACCTTACCCTTATCGGAGATTTCTTCATCACTTAATCCGGCAGAGTCCAATGCACCCATATCACCTTTACCCGCTCTTGTTTCAAATTTCCTCATAGGACCGTAATTAAGATGAGTTACCGAAACCACAACAACCATAATCAAAGTCAGAATGGCATATAAATTGTATGGTATAGTCTGTATAAATGCCATTAAATCGCTCTTAAACATACCGCTCTTATCCGCATCTCCAAGCGTTGATCCTACAGCTGCCGCCCAGCTTGATATCGGAGCTATAATACAAACCGGAGCAGCAGTCGAATCTATTATGTATGCCAATTTTGCTCTTGCGATTTTATATTTATCGGTAACCGGCTTCATAACCGTTCCGACTGTCAAACAATTAAAATAATCATCAACAAAGATTATAATTCCCAGAGCACTGGTTGCCAAAAGCGCCTGTGACTTACTCTTTATTTTTGTTGCAGCCCAATTCCCATAAGCTTGAGATCCTCCCGCTTTTGTTACAAGCACGACTATTATACCCAGTATTGCCAAAAACAACACTATATTCAAATTCCCTCCAAGCTTACTTACCATCAGCTGAAACATAGTTACCATAGCTTTGATAATTCCTCCACCGCTACTGAACGAATATGTAATTACACCGAAAGCAATACCTATAAATAATGACGAAATTACCTCTTTTGTTATAAGTGCAAGTACTATCGCTACAATTGGCGGAAGTATGGATAACCAACCCGCATCTATTGCATGAAATTCCATTACAAGCCCTCCTTCTTAATAAAACTGTACCTACTACTATACTTTATCTCGCTAAAGAAATCAACCATTTTTTAATTTAACCCCCGCTATCTCCGCAACTTTGGGAAGAACACCTGCGGAATCTATCGGAATAAGATTTACTATCAGATTCTCCAAAGCTTCCTCGCTCAACATCTTGTCCCTTGTTTCTTAATACGGCCAAATACCTCTCCAACCGCTCGGCCTCCCCTATCTTTTTATAAATCATGGAATTAATTATAGCATAAATTTATACAATAATCCGTAACAAAATATACTACGGCAACAAAGCTATAAGCAACATTATCATAAATTTACAGCAACATTATTTTACGATATTATGAAATATCTTTTAGTATTAAATGAAACTTATACTTAAATTTAACCTCATATCTCTAAAAGATTATATTTTAAAGTTTTTACGGTCATTTAAATTCGTTTTAATTGTTAAATTATTATCGATTTACAAAAAAGTCTGAAAATATATTGACGTAACCGATTACATCGTTTAAAATATGAGCAGAAAGAAAAGGCTCATTTTTTATAGAACTTCCAATGTCTGGTTGTTTTTCAAGAAGGGACAAAACATTATGAATCTAATATCACAAGAACAAAACGGACTCACACCGTATATAGTTAAAGAGGTAAACAAAATCCTCAAAGCTCATAAAAATGATCCGACACAATTAGTGGGGATTTTATTGGATATCCAAAACTTTACCGAGCGCCACTATATACCGCAGCCCGTAGCGGAATATATCTCAAAAAAACTCGAAATACCTTCAACAAGAGTTTTCGACGTAATATCTTTCTATAGTGAACTTCACGACAAACCGAGAGCTAAATATCCCATAGAAATCTGTGACAGCGTAGTCTGTAAGGTAAATGACAGCGAAAATCTTTTGGAAATGTTGATAAATATATTGGGGATTCAACCCGGTCAGATAACATATGACGGACGGTTCATAATCGAAAAAGTTCCGTGTTTCGGTGCATGTGATATTTCTCCCGCCGTCAGAATCAACGGCAAAGTATTCGGAAATTTAAAAACCGAGCAGGATATATTGAATATGCTCGGTACAATGGTGTAATCGGGAGGAAACAATTATGCTCAAAACAGTAAAATTTATTACAGCTAATTTTGATAAATATGATCCACACTTTATAGATCAATATGAGGAAATAGGAGGATTTAATGCATTAAAACGTGCCGTAAAAATGGACGGAGAAGAAATCGCCTCCGAAATAGCTCTTTGCGGCGTTAAAGGAAGAGGCGGTGCAGCATATGACATGGGAAGAAAATGGTCCCAGGCAAAAGCTGTCGATTCTCCTAAAAAGGTAGTTATCTGCAATGCCGATGAAGGTGAACCGTGCACATTCAAAGACAGAAGCATAATAACAAAAGACCCGTTCAGACTTATAGAAGGTCTTATAATCGCAGGTTATGCCATAAACGCACAAAACGGATATATCTACATGAGGGAAGAATATACGCACCTGAGACCTTTACTTTTAAACGCTATTGAACAGGCAAAACAAAAAGGATATTTGGGGAAAAATATTTTAGGTATAAAAGGATTTAATTACGATATACACCTTTATTCCGGAGCCGGAGCATATGTCTGCGGAGAAGGTACCGCTTTGATCGAATCTATAGAAGGTAAGGCAGGAAGACCGAGGATGAAACCTCCTTTTATAAAACAGAGCGGACTCTACAAACTCCCGACACTTGTAAATAATGTGGAAAGTTTAACGATAGTACCCGCAATTCTTATGGATAAAGAAAAAAAATACCTGAAGTACGGCACCGAAGGATCTATCGGCACCAAACTTATCAGCGTCGGCGGCAATGTAAAAAAACCGGGAGTTTATGAAATTCCTTTCGGTATAACCTTAAGAGATATAATCTACGGTCTCGCCGGCGGAATCGTGGAAGATCGTAAAATCAGCCTTATACAACTTGGAGGGGCTTCCGGAAAAATAACTTCTTCCGATTTCTTGGATACAAAATATACATATGATGATCTCAAAACTGCAAACTTGACTGTAGGTTCGGGTGCCGTCCTTGTAATAGATGAACGGACTTCCGTAATAGATTTCTTAAGATACACACAAAATTTTTTCTCACACGAAAGTTGCGGTCAATGTACGCCCTGTCGGGAAGGGAACAGACACATACGCATGTTATTGGAACGGGTAAAAAGAAAACAACATACCTACAAAGATCTTGATTCCTTGACAAAATTTGCAGACATAATGTGCAGTGCTTCGCTCTGCGGTTTGGGTGAAACCGCTCAAAATGCACTTATATGTGCCATGAAACTTTTTCCGAAAGAATTTGAAGTAATTGAAGGGAGGACGTTCTAATGTCTCCAAAAGCTAAAGAAGAAATGGTGAATTTGACCATAAACAATATGCCTTTAAGCGTTCCGAAGGGGACTCGAGTTATAGAGGCAGCCAAATATGTGAATATTGATATTCCACACCTTTGTTATCATCCGGATCAGAAAGTCAAAGCTCATTGCAGAATGTGTGCAGTTGAGGTTGAAGGAAGCAGAAAGCTCCTCGCCGCATGTTCAACTCTGGTTTGGGAAGGCATGGTGATTCATACAGATACTAAGAAAGTAAGAGATACACAAGTAGGAATACTTGAGCTTATACTTGCCGATCATCAGCAAGACTGCTTAAACTGTGCAAGAAATAAAAACTGCGAACTTCAAAGTCTATGTGACAGATTTAACTTGTTAAATCCGTCTCTCACAAGAGTTTCAAAACCTCCAGAAGTTCAAATGAATAATCCGAGCATAGTCAGAAATCCTTCAAAGTGTATAAAATGCGGAAGATGTGTAAACGTATGTGAGCAGGTACAAGGGATATCCGCACTTACTTATTCCAATCGTTCTGACGATTTCAGGGTAACAACGGCTTTTAACGCTCCTCTTGATTCAACCGCCTGTGTTTTATGCGGTCAATGCAGTGTAGTCTGTCCTACAGCAGCTATCGTGGAAAGAGATAATACTCATGATGTGTTCAATGTACTTCATGATCCGAATAAACATGTAATAGTACAAGTTGCTCCTTCTGTCAGGGTTGCACTCGGAGACGAGTTCGGCTTACCTCCGGGATCATTGGTTACCGGGAAAATGGTCTCTGCACTTAAAATTATAGGTTTTGATAAGGTCTTTGACACAAACTTCAGTGCCGATCTGACAATAATGGAGGAGGGGGCAGAATTAATAGACAGGCTTACAAACAAAGGAACTCTCCCTATGTTGACATCATGTTCCCCGGGATGGGTAAACTATATGGAAAAACACCATCCGGGTATAAGACCTCATGTCTCGACGGCAAAGTCTCCGCAGCAGATGTTCGGTGCGATTTCAAAGACATATTATGCCGAAAAAGTGGGAATAGACCCTAAAAATATAGTTACAGTTTCGGTGATGCCTTGCACTGCAAAAAAATTCGAAGCACAAAGACCGGAGATGGGAAGAGACGGATATAGGGATGTGGATATAGTGCTTACGACAAGAGAATTAACCAAGATGATAAAATATGTAGGGCTTGACTTTGAAAATTTGAATTCAAGTGATTTTGACAGCCCTCTCGGAATAGGCTCGGGAGCAGGCGCAATATTCGGAGCTTCAGGCGGCGTTATGGAAGCGGCACTCAGAACCGTTTATGAAACCGTAACAAAAAAAGAACTTGATAAGCTTGAATTCGAAGATGTAAGAGGCTTTAGAGGGATCAAAGAAGCTACGGTAGATCTGGACGGTTTGGAAGTAAAAGTTGCAATTGCACACGGACTTACAAATGCCGAAGCGCTTGTATCAGAAGTCGAAGCGGGAAACAGCCCTTATACTTTTATAGAAATAATGGGATGCCCGGGAGGCTGTATAGGCGGAGGAGGGCAACCGGTTGCAACAACCAACAATATACGAAAGATAAGAATTGATGCGCTATATTCGCTTGATAAGAGCCTTCCTATAAGAAAGTCTCATGAGAACCCTGAAATTATAACCCTTTATGATAAATATCTGGGCAAACCTCTTGGACACAAGGCACATGAGCTGCTGCACACAAGTTATATAGACAGATCTTCGTTTATATAAATCAAAATATATAAATCAAAAGTCGTTAGTCTGATCTTTTCGTACAGATAAATACATAAGTGATCCTGACAAAACTTTATTTATATAATTTTATAAGGTGAAAGCCTTATCAAAAATAAAAACCCAACAACAATTGAAATATATACACAGAGAAACCCATGTCGACAAACAAACTGTTCGACATGGGTTTTTCTGCTATATATAACGATCCATAAGATTGTTCATAGCTATATCCCATTCCTCATTTGACGTTATATCATTTACTATACTCTCAAGTTGCCGCATATTTCCGGCAGGTATCTTTTTCAGATCTTTGATTCCTGTGACCATACCGTTTCTTCTTGCAAGCTGGTAAATTTTTTTATCCCTCTCCTTGAGTGCAAAATATTTATCGATTTCTCCTAAAAGTTTCAGTTTGTCTGTATCCAAATGCCCTTCCAGATTTTGCAGCAAATTTATTATATGATCGCTCGCCAAATAACTGTGAACACCTTCTGTATTCTCAATCATAAGCCTTATTTCTGCAAGTTTTTCATCCTCTCCGGCAATGTCCAATCCGCCATTTTTATACATCTCCCAAAGATCGGTTCCCTGCTTTATCACTGCAGTCCTTATCCTGACAAAATCAGGATCCACGGCATTTATCACTTTTGCCGTCTCCAAAGCATTCTCTCGTGAATATTTTTTCCCCCCGACACCGGGCATAAAATATAATGACAGCTCTATCCCCGCAGCCTTTATATTTCTTCCCGCCCTTATCTGCTGTTCCTGCGTCGTTCCTTTATTTATAAGGTCAAGAACCACATCGGATCCCGTCTCATAGCCCGAATGAATCCTGTCGAGTCCCGCCGCTCTAAGTTCCTGAAACTCTTCTATTGACACTCTCGATAAACTCTCAGCTCTGCCATAGCTCGTTATTCTCTTTATTCCGGGAAAAACTTTCCTTAAATATCTAAGAACTTCCGCCAACCTCTCCGGTCTCAAAACTATCGTATTTCCATCCTGCAAAAAAACATTTTCTCCACCGTTTCTAAGCCAGTTATATATCATATAGTAACAATTTTGTTCCTCAAAAGGCAGCTGTTTTATATCCTCCCACACTGCTTCATGATTAAATCTCCCATCAGGAAAATTCATATTCAAAATCCTGTCGCGATATTTCCCCATAGTATCTATATCCGCTTTGATGCTTTCAACGCTGTATGTCCTGAACTTGCTTCCCCTATATAAGCTGCAAAATTTACACTTGTTCCAAGTGCATCCCGATGTCACCTGTAAAAGCAAGCTGTCCGCTTCACTCGGCGGTCTGATCGGCCCTATTCTGAATATGCCGTCTCTTTTATCTTCCATAACACCCTACCTCCACATATAAATATCTTTTAAACTTCTCCGGTCAGTGTATACTTTCCCACTTTAAGTACTTTTCTAACATCTCTATAGTCAATTCTTATATGGCGAATATCCCTAAATGATTTGATAAATATTTTTCTTCTCGCATATCTACATTTGATTCTCACATTTTGAATCTCTTCAACCTAAGTGCATTGCTCACAACGCATACGGAACTTAGACTCATAGCTGCCGCCGCAAGCATATGGCTCATAGTAAATCCGTTTATGTAATACAATGCTCCCGCAGCGATTGGAATACCGATTACATTGTATATAAATGCCCAAAACAAATTCATTTTTATATTGGCAACAACTGCACGGCTAAGCTTCAATGCAGAGACGCTGTCTCGCAAGTCGCTTTTCATAAGAACGATATCTGCTGACGAAATCGCAATATCCGTTCCAGCCCCTATGGCGATTCCCACATCGGCAACAGTGAGCGCCGGAGCATCATTTATACCGTCGCCGACCATGGCTACAACCTTTCCTCTCGCCTGCAACCTTCGTATCTCTCTTTCTTTATCCTGCGGCATAACTTCCGATATGCATCTGTCCACGCCTATTTCATTTCTTATCGTCTCAGCAGTGGATTTATTATCACCTGTAAGCATTATGACCTCTATTCCGCTCTCCTTTAATTCCTTTATAGCTTCCTTGCTTCCCGCTTTTATTTGATCTCGAACGGCAGCCACTCCTATAAGCTTACCGTCATATGCAAAATATATAGGTGTTTTCCCGCTTTTAGCCAGCTCATATGCCCTTTCTTGCACATCTTTTATATCTATTGCATTCTCCAACATCATAGCCTTATTTCCCGCAATCATTTTAACAGATTTTCCGTTTAACACTTCAGCCTTGATTCCTTTTCCTGAAATCGCTTCAAAGTCATTTATCTCAAAATATGTTATTCCTTTCTGTTTTGCGAAATCAACAATCGCCTGCCCGAGAGGATGCTCCGATCTGGATTCAAGCCCCGCTGCAATCTTTAAAAATTCTTCTTCATTAAATGCTCCCGTCAAAACGATATCTGTAACTTCCGGCCTACCTTCCGTTATCGTTCCCGTCTTATCAAGAACAACCGTATCCACTTTATGTGCAGTCTCCAAAGCCTCCGCCGATTTTATCAACACACCGTATTCCGCACCTTTTCCCGTTCCTACCATTATTGCAACCGGCGTGGCAAGCCCCAGTGCACAAGGACAGGAAATGACAAGCACCGATATCGCAAGTGACAAAGCAAATTCAAAAGATTTCCCTATTATGAAAAACCATATAACAAAAGTTAAAATTGCTATCAATATAACCGCCGGGACGAAAATCCCCGCAACTTTATCCGCAAGTCTGGCTATAGGAGCTTTTGAAGCAACCCCCTCCTCGACTATAGCAATTATTTGAGATAAAGTCGTTTCATTTCCCACTTTTTCCGCTGTCATTTTAAAGCTTCCCTGCTTATTTATCGTAGCTTGAAACACTTTATCCCCAAAAGATTTTTCTACCGGTATACTTTCTCCCGTCAAAAATGCCTGATCTACAAAACTGCTTCCTTCCACAATCTTACCGTCCACAGGAATTTTTTCTCCCGGTTTTATCAGCAGAACATCTCCCTCTTTTATGCTATCTATGGAAACTTCGATTTCTTTTCCGTCTTTTAAAAGAATCGCCTTATCCGGGGCAAGCTCCATAAGTCTTTCGACGGCTTCTCCCGTTTTCCCTTTAGATCTGAGCTCTAAATATTTCCCTATCCCTATAAATGTCAGTATCGTTACGGAAGATTCAAAATATAGCTGATGTGCAAATTTGTCCGCAAGCTCTATATCCCCGCTCCCCAATAAATTGCCTATTCTCGATATACAATAAACACCGTATGCAAACGATGTAGAGGCGCTTATTGCAATCAAAGAATCCATATTGGGACTTCGTGACAAAAGCGATTTAAAGCCTCCCGAAAAATATTTACTGTTCACTATCAAAACGGGTAACGTTAAAAGCATTTGTAACATTCCCATGCTGACAGCATTTTTTGTTCCTGTTATAAAATCGGGCAAAACGGCTCCCGCCATATGCCCCATGGTTATATACATCATAGGAATAAAAAATATTATGGAAAACAACATTCTCTTTTTCATCTCCGCCGCCTCTTCCATAAACGTATTGCTTACAGAGTGACTTTTCCCTCGATCGTTTGTTCCCGATTCTTCATTTCCTATTCCATATCCGGCTTTTTTAACAGCCGCCTCTATCTTATCGGTTGACAGCACGCTTTCATTATAAATAACCTGCATACTGTTTGTCATAAGACTTACATTTACGTCCTCCACGCCATCCAGCTTCTTTACGGCTTTTTCGACATGTGATTGGCAAGCAGCACAGTTCATTCCCGTAACTTTAAATTTTTGTTTCATCACTTTCCCTCCATACAGGCTATGCTTCTCCGGTGTTATTCCTTTTTTGTTCCCCCATGTTATATCTATCTTATCACAAAACATTCCCGCGAACTAACTATTTTAAAAGTTTTTTATTGCTATGATACAACTCTTTTGTTATGCTATTGTTGTTGTATTGTAAAGGAAAGGAGAATCCGGACGATGCAGACGGACGGGTTGAAAATATGTGAAAATGGAAAAAAGAGAAAAGCTTTCTTCACGATTGGGTTTTATACTCATCTCGGCAGGTTGTGCCATAGGTCTCGGTAACGTATGGAGATTCCCCTACATAACAGGGCAATATGGCGGTGCCGCTTTCGTTCTTATATACCTTATATTTCTTGTAATCCTCGGTCTTCCCATAATGGTAATGGAATTTTCGGTGGGTCGTGCAAGCAGAAAATCAGCTGCAAAAAGTTTCAACGTGCTTGAACCTGAAAACACAAAATGGCATATTCACGGCTACACTGCAATGGCAGGCAACTATATACTGTTGATGTTTTATACTTCTGTTGCCGGCTGGATGATAAATTACATATTTCGTATGGCAAGCGGGAGTCTGCTTGATAAATCTCCGAAAGAAACGGGTATGGTTTTTGAAAATCTCCTGTCCAATCCCGTAACAATGATTGCTTGGACAGCGGTCGCTTTAATAATTACAGTTCTGATTTGCAGCATGGGGCTTCAAAAAGGTGTAGAAAGAATTACTAAAATTATGATGGCTTTTTTATTCATAATTCTGATAGTTTTATGTGTAAGGAGCCTGTCTCTTGACGGAGCCAGAGAAGGAATAAAATTTTATCTGATTCCCGACTTCGGGAAAATGCTTGAACACGGACCCGGCGAAACAATTTTTGCCGCTATGGGGCAGTCATTTTTCACTCTCAGCCTCGGAATAGGGTCCATGGCAATCTTCGGAAGCTACATAGATAAAAATCGATCTCTTACCGGAGAAACTCTCAGCATATGCGGACTTGACACTCTGGTTGCTCTGCTTTCGGGATTAGTGATTTTTCCGGCATGTTTCGCATTTAAAGTACTTCCCGGCTCCGGCCCCGGACTCGTATTTGTCACTTTACCGAACATATTTAATAAAATGGCTGCCGGAAGACTGTGGGGAACGCTATTCTTTATTTTTATGAGCTTTGCAGCTTTATCGACCCTTACAGCCGTATTTGAAAATATTCTTGCATTTTGTAAAGATTTATGGAATTGGGAGAGAAAAAAGGCTGTTTTAATAAACGGAATAATAATATTTATAACTTCATTGCCATGTATATTGGGCTTTAATGTTCTAAGCTTTATCACCCCACTGGGTGCCGGCTCTACAATCCAGGACCTTGAAGACTTTATAGTCTCCAATAATCTGCTGCCTTTGGGCAGTCTTATATATTTGTTGTTTTGCACATCAAGATACGGCTGGGGTTGGGATAACTTTATCCAAGAAGCGAATACAGGAAAGGGAATCAGGTTCCCGAGATGGGGAAAAGCTTACTTTACTTATATCCTTCCCGTTATAATAATATTTATCCTCTTAATGGGATATTGGCAAAAGTTTTTAGCACATTGACAAGCAGAAGTTTTTAACGCATCAGTAAATTGCGCGATATCAAAAATATTTTGAACTTTTATCGTCATCTCTGAATTTTTTTAGAACATTAATAAATTGACAAGGGAAAAGCGACTGTGAAATAAATGTTCACTATAGTTGCAGTTATCACATATGACAAACAGAAGAAAAGGTATAATTTTAATGCTTACGGCAACAGTATTTTGGGGATTTATGGGCATAAACAGCCGATGGCTCAATTCTTTCCATATATCTTCCGAAAATGTCGCTTTTGTACGATGCTTCATTGCCGCTTTATTATTTACATTATATAGTTTCATAAAAAATAAAAACGCCTTTAAAACGGACTTCAAAGGAATTTTGGTATCATCACTTTACGGCGTTCTTACACTTGGAATAGGCTTAGTCTTATATTCAGTGTCGGTAGAAAGAATCCCCATCGCAGTAGCTACAGTTCTCATGTTCTCAAATCCGATATGGGTTTCTATCTACAGTGCATTAATTTTTAAAGAACGCATATCTTTGAAATCCGCATTTTTAATCTTTGCTTGTATAACGGGCTGCCTTTTACTGATGGATATCTTTACAAGCGGCAGAATATCCCTTGATCCTATCGGCGTTTTATGTGGAATAGGTAACGGTATGACCTTCGCATTACAAATCGTGATTCCTAAAATTTTCAGAGGGAAATACAGCAGTGATACCCTTTTAGTATACGGATTTTTAGGGGCCGCCATTTTCCTGTTTATTCTTGCCTCACCGATGGAAATAATACATGCGATAAGCAGAGAAGATCAAACTCCCTTCTTATTATTTAACCTGCTATGCATAGGCATTTTAGCAACTTTCATATCAAATACCTTCTATGTAAAATCTACCGAGTACATAGGCACGACGCTTCCAAGTTTAATGGCTGCATTTGAACCGATTTTTGCAAGTATTTTCGCGTTGATTTTCTTTAAAGAGCAAATAGGGTTTCTTCAAATCATAGGTGCCGTTATTGTCATTTTCTCAGTAGCATTCCTCAGTATGAGTGACAAACCTGCCAAAACAAAAAATTATTTAAACGATCATAGCCGCAACCATACAAATAAAAGGTCCTAACGCCACCTGATGATTAGGTTCCATCTTTTTTAATATATAAAAAGGAAAAACAAAAATTCCCATAATTACGGTACCCCAAAAATATGAAATCATTGCTTTTTGAAATCCGAAGTAAAAACCGAGTACACCTATAAGTTTGATATCTCCACCTCCAACGGCAACAGTTTTTACCGTCAAAGAGGTGATGATCATTATTGACATCATAACTGCAAAAGAAAGCAATCCTCCAAGAGGATCGTTTAAATTAATGGCTGAAAGAACTGCAACAGCGCATATCAGCTCATCCGGTATGATCATATATCTCATATCTGTAATAGACAATGCATATAACACTGTGAAAAAACAATTTATATTCGCCGCCGTTCCGACAACAGGGTCAAAAAACTCTTCAACCAGGCCATGTTTAACTGCCAAAAAAACCGCAGGAAAAAACACGATTAAAATATTTTCTGCGATCTCATATGCCTTGTTCGGGGGCTCAATGTTATATCTTATAATCTTCTTCTCCGTCAACCGACAGTTTTCTTCGCCGTCTAAAATCCATGATACAGGCATAAATCTTACAATTACGGATCCGAATATGCCGATTAAAAAGCCGTCCATAATAACTTTGATCACTATAAGAATCTCATTCTCCCAACAAAATTTTTTGTAATTCTTCTGCGGAGTATACCATTCTCTCAGCGTTCAATTTTTCGATTTCCGCTTTATCCCCATATCCCCACATTGTACTGTAACATGCTATTCCGGTATTTTGAGCCGTCAAAACATCAACTGCCGAATCTCCGACATAACATGTATCGCTGTCCGTAGCTCCTAATGTCCTCATTACCTCCAATAAATTATCAGGTGCCGGCTTACTTGCTCTATACTGATTATCTCCCATTGCTTCCGTAACAAGTCCGTCAAAAAAATGCTCACATGCTTTTTTCGTAGCTGCATCCGGCTTATTTGAAACCACGCCTATTTCTATTTCACTTTCTGTTAAAATTGTAAGCAACTCTATAATTCCCTTATACGGCAATGTGTTTTCCAACATATTTTTAAAATAATAGTCTTTAAAGATTTTTAAACAGTTCTGTATTTCTCTATTTGATGATCCTTTCGGCATAGCTTTTCTCACAAGTTCTTCAGAACCGTGCCCTATAAAACTCTTTATTTCCTCATGGGTTCTTTTTTCATGCCCTAATTTCTCTAGTGCCATGTTCATTGCAATTTCAAGATCCTTTATCGTATCCAACAATGTCCCGTCCAGATCAAATATAACTGTTTTGTATTTAATAGTGTTTTTAATCTCCTTACTTTCCGTACTTTCCATTATATACCGTCATCTCCTTGTTTCTGGCTTAATCCTCTTTTGTCATACCATATTATCATAGCTGCACTTCTTCGTAAACACCTTTGCGTTATTTTTACATTATTTTCCTTTTATTTGAACGTCACTCTTAATTTCAATTTGAATCGCACTTATATAAAAACCACTTGTTCCATTGACTCTGTATCCCTGCTATCCCTTAATTTATATCCCCATACAATAATCCAAATAAATAAACCAACCTCAAATACATTGAAAAAATCAATATATATTAAGGTTGGTTCGTTCAATCAAAATAATATATTATAAGCTATTTATGCTTTAAAGATTTTCTCCTTAAACCTGCAAAAATCAGAATAACACCTATCAGCATCAAAGCGCCTACTTTACCTGCCGGATTAAGACCGTCTCCGGTCTTAGGTAAGAATCCTTTTCCCTGTGGGAACTTGACCATAGGCGATTTATGAGGCGGCGTATTACCGTTTTTATTATTACCTTTACCGTTTTTATCAGTATTTACATTGCTGTTGGTAATAATAAATCCGGAGCTGCTATTCCCTGTAACTGTGGTTACATATCCTTTCACCTTATCTTCTTTGATCGTGTATACTGCAAGTTTCCCATCTACATATTTATCCAAATTATCAAAGGTGTATTGCCAATTATCAAGTTTTGTTATACTCTTCGTTCTTAAAACTTTTCCATTAAGTAAAAGATATACAGTTATACTGTCTTTTTCTCCTCCTATCCATTTCTTAATCACTGAAACAGATACCTTTTCATCTTTACTGCCGGGTGTCGGAGGATTTGTCGGATCATCTTTTTTATTTATTATCCTATACCCGTCCTTCATCGTACCTTCAACCTGAACTTTAAACTCTTTACCGTCAAAAGTGATCTTTCCGTTTACAGCACCTTCCTCCTGAACGGTATATTCATATGGAGTTGTTGTAC
>CAJPNN010000026.1 GCA_905372035.1 Bacillota bacterium
ATTAATGTGCTAAAATGTGGTTAGTTTAAACTAACCACATTTTAGCACATTAATCTTTTTTCATGAAAAATAGCGGCTCAGAGGAGGAAAACATGTTTAAATTTACCGTTGAAGATTTAAAAAAAGATGATTTAAGGGTTTTTGTAGATATGATACCGTATATTTCTTCTAAAATTAAAAGCTTTGATAAAAATCAAAATGAGATAATTATATCTTGCGAAGATGAGCATAATGAAGAAATAAAAAAAGAATTAACGAGACTCTTAAATATAATCAATTCTATGCAGGATGCAGAACTTGATAATGCAGTAGTTGAAGATTTTACCGAAAAAACTGTCCTGAATTCAGAAAATATTTTTACGAAATTAATAGAAAACAAGATGGTTAGAGAACTGGCTCCCGGTGTGTTTTCATATTCCGGACTTTTTCTAAGAATATACGAATACTTTGATAAGAAGATAAATGAATATGCTTATAAAAACTTTGAAGAAGTAATCGAGGAAGTATATCCGGTGTTATTTCCGGTAGCCGAATATATTAAAGGCGGCTATTTTGAAAATTTTCCGCACTACATAATGTTTCAAACCAAACTGAATAATAACATTGACACATATGAAAAATTCACTTCGCAGAAGTCGCCATGTTCCTGTATGGATGAAGTACTTGAGGAAACGTCATTACCTAAAAATGTTTTGAGACATGCCACTTGTGCACCGGTGTATCCTTCTTTGGAAAATCATGTTTTAAAAGAAAATGAAACCAAATGTTTTTTGGTTTCCGGGCGATGTTTCAGGAACGAGGAGTCGAACATAAAAGAGCTCAGCAGGTTAAATGAATTTAACATGAAAGAATTTGTGTTTGTAGGCAAGGGAGATAATTTGGAACATTATATAAAACAATCTAAAAAGTTGGTTGAATTTTGGATAAATATTTTCGGATTAAATTCTAAATGTGAAACTGCAAACGATTCCTTTTTCGCAAGCAATTATAAAAAATTAAAATATTTTCAGATGATAGGTAATTCAAAATTAGAGTACAAAATCCTCATACCTGACAATAATGAATATATTTCGTGTTGTTCCGTTAATTATCATAGGACGCATTTTTCAAAACCGTACAATATAAAGAATGTAAACGGAGAATATTGTTATACGGCTTGTTTTGCATTTGGGATTGAAAGGCTGGTATATGCTTTTTTGTCACAAAAAGGATTGGATATTAAGCTTTGGGATGCTGAAACTGTAGAAGAAATAAAAGAATATGTTGATTTATAAAATATATGGAGGGAAAAATGAAATATCAAGCTAAAATTATAGGTGCAGGGCATGCACTTCCAAGTAGGATAGTAACATCCGATGAACTTGAGTCAAGTATGAATTTTGAAAAGTTAAATATTAGAAAAGGTATGTCCACTCTGCTCAGCGGAGTAAGAGAAAGAAGATTTGCGGAAGAAAACGAAAACTCGTCCGATTATGCGGTTATGGCAGGTAAGATGGCATTAAAAAATGCGAATTTAAGTGCCGAGGAAATAGATCTGCTTCTGTTTTGTTCTATAACTCAAGATTTTATGGAGCCGGCAACGGCAATGAAAGTACAAAATGAGCTGGGATGTGTAAATGCCAACTGCTATGATGTAAAAAATGCCTGTAACGGATTTTTGACCGGAATAGAGATTGCAAATATGTATATCGAGACCGAAAGAGCAGAAAATATACTTATCGTTTCAGGTGAGGTGCTAAGCAGATTTTTGCAGATGAATTATAAGACGGCGGATGAAATTCAAAATGCCAATGCGACATTCGCAATCGGTGACGGTGGAGGAGCTCTTGTTTTGAGAGCGGTTGAATGTGATGAACCTATATATAAATCTAAATTCAAATCTGTAGGTGTATATTGGGATGACGGAGTTTTATGGGGCGGAGGCACGATGCATGCACATGATGTGGATAAGTTTTATTTTCAAAATGAAACAAAAGAAATGATCAAAACGAATTTTGCCAGATCAATTGAATTTTACAGCGGTACATTTAATGAACTTATGATAGATAAAGAAAATATAGCCTTATTTATACCGCATCAGATAACGAAATACTTAACGGTAAAAGCTTGTGAGATGCTTGACCTGCCTAAAGAAAAAGTGGTCGATCAAGTTGAATTTTTAGGAAATAACGGCTGTGCTTCCATACCTATTGCAATCTCAAGAGCGCTTCAAGAAAATAAAATTTCTTTAAACAGCGGGCAGGAAATAGTCCTGTTCGGTTTCGGGAACGGAATAAGCATGGCAACTTTAATGATGAAATTATAATAAACTGATAGGAGAACGTCAATGAATATAGTTACAGAAATAGAAGTTATAAAATTTTTAAAAGAAAAGATAACCGATAGCATCGAAATACCTGCAACTATTCCTTTTGTTCAAAGCGGTATATTGAATTCGTTGCAACTTGTAAACATGGTGTTTGAATTGGAAAAATATTTCGGCGTAAAATTCGATTTATCGAATTTGGACCTGAAATCGATCGAAAGTCCGATAGCTATCGCAAATACTGTTAATGATTTGATGGGTTTAAATAAACTTACATTGAGAGAGTTGATAAGCAAAATATGTGAGGAAAACAGCGAGAAAGATGCTGTTATGTTTGATGAGGGACTTGTAAAATTCAGCGAACTTTTGCAAAACATAAAACGTATATCCGCAGGACTCTTGAACATGGGGATCAACAAGGGTACCAAGGTGGCGATTTTACTTAATAACAGAATAGAATATGTATATGCATATTTTGCCATGTTTTATGTGGGAGCCATGCCTGTTCCCATAAATAACAGGTGGAAATCCGGGGAAATTGAAAATATTTTAAGAGATTGTGACAGCAGAATAATAATAACAGAAGACATTGTCGGAACTATGTCGCCTAAAGAAGTTATTACCGAGATTGAAAATAACGGATACGAGTTTGGAAATGTAATTTATATAGGGAATAATCATTATGGGAACAAGGGTATATCCTTTGATGATCTTATGAACGGTGATGCTGACAAAACGGCTTTGTTGGAAGACATAAAAGCTGATGATGATGCTATGATCTCTTATACCTCAGGTACGACGGGAAGCCCTAAAGGAGTTGTACTTAAAAATAATGATATTGTGAAAATATCGCTATACAGTACTAAATTATGGTCGGATGAAAATGATAAACCTTTTTCAATTGCTCCGTTGTATTCGGCTCAGGGGTTCTTAAGTTTGTTGATTGATTTTTGTACGGAAGACCGATTTAAAATGATTTCAAGTTTTAATCCGAACGATATTTTAAAAGAAGTATCTAAGGCGGAAGATACGATATTACACACGCAACCGACTATGTGGACTTTGCTTTTAAATTGCAGGATAATTAATTTTACGAAGTTCAGCGGGCTTAAAAAAATAGTCGTGTCGGGCTCTTTTTGCAGTCCGGAACTGGCTCAAAGAATAGAAAATAAGTTAAATTGTCAGTTGTTAAATGCATACGGTCTGATAGAGGGAACTAGCGTTGTTACGATGACAAGGATAGGAGATTCTGAAGACATCAGATTAAATACAGTGGGAAGACCTATTCCGGGAGTGGAGATTAAAATTGTCGATCAAACTACTAAAAAAACTTTACCGCACGGTGAAATAGGTGAGCTTGCAGTTAGAGGCTATAACATGAAGGAGTACTATAATCAACCTGAAAAAACCTCAGAGGTCATTGATGATGAGGGGTGGCTATATACGGGCGATTTAGCTAAATACTATGATAAAGAAAATATAAGCATAGTAGGAAGATGCAAGGATATGATAATAAGAGGAGGGTTTAATGTTTATCCGAGCGATATTGAAGAAATGCTGCTTCGCATACCGAATGTGCAAACTGCGGCGGTAGTCGGCAAGGAACATGAAGTATTGGGTGAAGAAATCGTAGCTTTTGTGGTTCCGATAGCAGGAAAAACATTAGAGAAAAATCAAATATCACAATATTTATTTAAAAATTTATCAAATTATAAACAGCCGGATAAAATAGAATTCATATCGGAAATGCCGATCATACTGGCAGGCAAAATTGATAAAAAACAGCTGATGGAATGGTGTGTGCAAGGAATCCCGGATGAAAAACGGGTTTTGTATAAGGAGAAAAAATAATATGGATTATAAGAATGAAATTATAAAGATGTTAAGGGATAAATACGGGTGGTCGGAAGAAGAGATTATAAATACTGACGACTTTCAGGAACTCGGATTGGATTCACTAAGTGTTTATTCGCTCATTACCGATATAGAAGAGATGACAGGTTTTAAATTTGATACAAATGATATTACTGAAGTAAGCAGCCCGAGTAAAATATTTTCATATCTTGATAAAAATTTTAAAAAGGAAAACTGATTTCATATGGAAAGGAATTTCGATGTAAAAAGAGATGTAAATAGTTATGAAGATATATTGAATTTAATTTCGGAAACAAATTTAAAAAACATCTCTTGTAAAAGAATGTTCGGGTTCAAAATATCTGAAGAAGAAAAAACATCTCTTATATATTGCTGGCAATGCAATTTGGCAGATGTGCAAGGATTTGATACCAAACTGCCGACTACGGTCATAATAAAAATAGATAATGAGAGCGGAAAAATAACGGACATTGAATTAAAGGATAATTTCAAAGGATCTCAGGGGATGCCTTGTGCACGACAATTTTTGGATAGAAGATTAAAGAGCGTCTTGATAAATGAAGAGTTTAAGATCGAAAATAAAACACTTCAAGACCCGCTTATTTTAGCTTGTAGACACACTCACGAATTAGTTATAGGAGCTGTAAGTTTTTATGAAATTTATAAAAAGAGAAAAACGGATTCGTATAATGAAAACACCTTTGCAAGTATAGATGACGACGGGATAGAGCTCTTCAATATTATGGATTTGCTTGAAAAAGAAGTTCTTTACAACGTACGGTTCAATTTTAGAATAAGTGATATATGTATGAACGAAGATGGAGAAATATATGAGATTAAATATATGAATATTAAAAGTTATATATTTGAAAATGGAGATAAGATTTTATTAAAAGAAGATGTAATTGAGGCTGCAAAAGGAACTCGAGAAATATCGCTTATATTTATGAAAGCTTTCTCCAAATTATGGAAGCATGCCGGCAATCAGTACGATATCAAAAAGAATTTTTATTTTTCCAACTTATGGCCGCCTTCAATATATGGGATTTTCATACAATCAATAGCATTAGCCGTGCATGGCGGAAATTATGCTTATTTTCAGCATGCGTTATCCGGGCTTCAAAAGGGATGCGGAAATCCGAAATGTGTGGGAATAGTAAATGATATTGAAGAAGCGATGGAGCATTTTCCTGATTTTAAAATAGAGGATATGTATGAATAAAATTAATTTATTTATATCAAAAAATTATTTGAACAGAGATAATTTTTTCAGAGAAATTTTGAAGTTGATGGAGATTAAAGAGTATAATGTTATAAAAAACAAATATGGTAAGCCATATTTTGAAAAAGAGAATATATATTTTAACCTCTCCCATTCCAAGGAGTATATTGCCGCAGCTTTTTATAAAAAGGAAATAGGAATAGATATACAGGATATAAAACCCGTGTCCGAACGGATGTATAGAAGATGTCTTTCCTTGAAAGAACAAGAGTGTATCAATGATACCGACTTTGATAAAGATACCTGGTTCACTTATATTTGGACAAGAAAGGAAGCGTACATAAAATATTTGGGAAAGTCGATTTTAACGGACTTATCCGTGATAAATGTTTTGGATATGGATTATATCTATTCCGATTTTATAGAAGAATACTGTTTAAGCATATATATAAAAAAAGAAAGGAAAAAACCCGAAGTATGTTTGATGTATATTTGAAAGATATAAATATAAAAGTAGGAGAGTTTTGCGATTTAAATAAATTGAGCAACGATAACCTGGTCTTTTCGAGTATAAAAGAGTTGGAAGAGTTCGGCTATAGGGGATGTTACATATTGAAAAAAGACGAAGAAGATTATGATAAACATGTAGTGGATGAATTCATCTCGGATTTTGATTTGGACTCTATAGATTATATTCTATATAACAATACGTTTATTGAATATAAAAATTATGATTCGGATCAAAAAAATTTTATGGAATTTTTTTTGGATTATCCGCTAAACAGAAGCTTGGATAAGATAAATAAATCTATCCCGCATATAGGAATATCTCAGCAGGCATGCAACGGGCTTTTCAGTTGTATAGAACATGCAATAAATATTTTTGGAAGCAATGATAAATATAAAAATGTTTTGTGCATAAGCGAAGACATATTGCCTAAAGGTTGTTTTTATGACAGACCTTCGCAGAGAATGTTGTTTTCCGATACCGTATCTGGAGCGGTTTTGAGCAAAGATAAGACGGTATACAAGCTTATAGATATAAAGAATGTACATATACCGAACGATAATTATTTTTTGTTTGTAGATTCGGTTATAAAACTAATTAAAAATATATGTAAAATAAATTCTTTGGATCTGAAAGATATAAAAAATTATTTTGTACCGAATTTTTGGGAGGATACATGGATGACGATATTGGAAAAAATTTATGATAATAACGATATTCATTATACCAATACTATAAAAATTTATGCGCACGGTCTTTCGGCCGATTTTATTACAAATATAAAAGATCACTATGCCGCCGGCAAGTTTGAAAAAGGCGGTTACTATATAGGAATAAGTTATGGTTACGGCGGAAATATATCTTGTTTATTGTTTAAATATGATAATTAATTTTATAAAAAAATGAAAGGAGATAAATTATGACATTAATTGAATTTGATAAAGTTTCTAAAATCTACAAAATGGGAAGTGATGAAATTCGTGCATTGGATAAGATCAGCCTTTCGATAGATAAAGGGGAATTTACAGTTATATTGGGACCGTCGGGCTCGGGGAAATCCACATTGCTTAATTTACTTGGCGGAATGGATAGACCTACTGAAGGAAATATAATCTTTGACGGGCAGCAAGTGTCTTCTTTTACTGAAAAACAACTTGAACTTTATCGAAGAGATTCCATAGGGTTTGTATTTCAATTCTATAATTTAATACCTTCATTGACTTCGAGAGAAAATGTAGCAATCGCAGCAAAATTGACAAAAAATCCGCTGGATACGGATAAAGTCATAGAAGCCGTGGGGCTGTCGAATAGAAAAAATTTGTTTCCTTCAAATTTATCGGGAGGTGAATTGCAAAGGCTGTCAATCGCAAGAGCACTGGTGAAAAATCCTAAAATTTTGCTTTGTGATGAACCTACGGGAGCACTTGACAGCGCAACGGGTACAAAGGTGTTATCTTTATTGAAAAATACTGCGAAAGAAAACAATATCGCTTTAATAATAGTGACTCATAATTCAAAACTGGAGGAAATATCGGATAAATTGATAAGACTTAAGGATGGGAAGATTTTGAGCATGGAAAAAAATAAACATCCGAAGAGTATAACGGAGGTTGAATGGTAATGAGTTATTTAATAATAAAAATGCTGAGAGATATAAAAAAATATTGGATGCAATTCGTTTCAGTTTTCTTCATGGCTTTGATATCCATAATGATTTTCTCCGGTATGGCTGCCGTTTGGAACGGATCGGATATAACGGCTGAAAACTATTCTAAAGCAACGAATTTGGCGGATGTTTGGATATATACAAAGGGGTTTAACGAAAATATAAGGGATGATATTAAAAATATGAGAGGTGTTAAAGATCTCACTTTGGCAGCATCTTTACCTGTGACGTTATCCGGAAGTGAAAATAATATAAAATTAAACGCAATGGATAATACCGACTGTTTAAAACCTTATTTGATTAAAGGAGAAAAATATAATGTGGATTCGGATGGGATATGGATAGATAACAGTTTTGCAAAAGAAAATAATATTAAAGTAGGAGACAGCATAAAATTAAGTTTTAAAAATAAAAAAGAACAGTTTAAAGTCAAAGGTCTGGTTTTAGATTCCGAATATATCTATTACACGGGATCATTATCGGAGACTGTGCCCAATCACAAGAAATACGGATACGGTTTTGTCAGTAAAAAAAATTATGATAAGTTAAGTCCAAGGCCGATTTTTTCAGAAATTAGGATAAGGACTGACGGAAATATAAACGAAGAAAAAATTAAAGATATATTAGGGAACAGCTATATAAAATCATCGACCAGAGGAGATTTGCAGTCATATGAGAGAATAAAAAAAGAAAGTAATCAGATGAAGAAAATGTCCGTATTGTTTTCTTTAATTTTTATTCTTCTATCTCTGCTTACTATGTATACCTCTATGGTGAGACTTATAGGGAAACAACAAATCATTATAGGGACTATGAAGGCTGTAGGATTAAATAAGTTTATGATCAGGCTGCACTATGCGTCTTACGGTTTTTTGATATCATTTTTAGGGTGTGTCGTCGGCTTGATTTTGGGAAGAGCTGTAATCTCACCGTCTCTTCTTAACGTAAAAAAAACAACGATAACTTTGCCGCAGTGGGAACTGGTACAGTCAGGTTTGAGCTATTTTCTGATAGGGTTGATAATATTGATATGTATGTCTGCCGCTTTGTTTGCAACGAATAAAGTACTAAGAGGTATGCCGGCGGAATCTATGAGAAATTCAAACAATATGGATATTATTGCGAAGAAACCGCTGATAGAAAAATCCGATTTTTTGTGGTCAAAGATATCATATTATTGGAGATGGGTACTTAGAGATATTTCCAGGAATAAAATCAGATTTATTATGGGAATCATAGGGGTTATGGGCGGAATGGTCTTGCTTGTTGCGGGATTGGGAGTAAAGCAGTCCATCGACTATTCCAACAATTATGTTTTCAACGATCAATTTAACTATGAAGTAAAGGCTATAATACAAGACTACAAAAGTATTGAAAGGGTGAATGCGGAAAAGCAGCTGAATTATGAGACGGAGGTGGATTTAAAGTATAGCGGGGTAACAAAAAAAGAAATATTTACTGCTGCCGAAAACAAGAATATGGTAAGGTACAAAGATATGTCGGGGAAATCTATCAACCTCAACGATGAATCTGCAATAATAACACATAAGTTGGCTGAACAACTGGAGATTCATAAAGGTGATTATATAAAAGTAAGGCTTTCAGGTGATAATAACTGGATAAAAATAAAAGTAAGCAACATAACTCAGAACCTGACTCCGCAAGGTATTGCAGTTTCAAAAAAATATTATGAAACTAAATTCGGTAAGTTTGTACCTAACGTGATTCTGGCAAAAGGTATATCCGAAAAAAAACTGAAAGAGATTGGCGGATTCAGTTCCATAATAACGAAAGAAAGGCAAAACAGAAGTATAGACAAGCTGATAGAAAGTGTAAATTCAATAGTGAAACTTTTGATAGGCGCATCGCTGTTGCTTACTGTTATTATCTTATATAATTTGGGAACTTTGAATTTCATAGAAAAAACCAGAGAGTATGCCACGCTAAAGGTTCTGGGATTTATGCAGAGAGAAATCAGGGGTATAGTCATAAAAGATTGTATACTTGTGATTGCAGCGGGATGGATATTGGGACTGTTCGCTTCGATAAATTTCTTGAAACTTTATATTAAGATTGTTTCTTTTGATAATTTTGAGTGGATAGCATATATCAATTTCAGACTTTTGGCTGTTTCATCTTTAATAGTTATTTTCACATCCATAGCTATAAACTTAATAATGAGTTCTAAAGTAAGAAAAATTGATATGGTGGAGTCACTGAAATCGGTGGAATAATTTCAGATTTTAACATAGGAGGGATTATGAATATACTGGATTTTATTAATAAAATAGAAAAATACGACAGTATTGCGATTGAATATGATAATATGAAAAAAAATTATAAAGATTTTGTAGACGACATATATGAAAAGGCGAGCATAGTTTACAGTAACGATATGAAAGGAAAAAATATATTTATTTCCAATAAACTTACCTATGAGTGGATAGTTGAGTATATAGGAGCTATGTTGGCGGGAGCGAGGGTTGTCATTGCCGAAGAGTATCTTAAAGAAAAAATAAGAGGAGAGATGAAGGTTTATGACATTAATGATTTAAAAGCAAATGACAAGAATCAAAGAGTTGATTTTTCAAACATACAATACGATATATCTACAATAATATATACTTCAGGTACAAACGGTTTGCCGAAACCTGTCCTGTTATCTTGTGAGAATATTTTTTCGGATGTTGTTCATTGCACGAATGTAATAGATAGAGATTTGCTTAATATAGGGGATAAAACCATACCGATATTGCCGAATTTTCATATGTTCGGTATAACGGCAACTGTTCTTGCACCTCTTTACATAGGGCTTGATCTTTGTTTGATCAATGACATAAAAAATTTAGATCAGGCGATGTCAAAGCATGAACCTGCATTAATGTTTTTTGTTCCGATGATAGCAAAAGGTATATTGAAAAAAATAAATTATATATCCAAAACTAAAAAAGCAGATAAAAAAATCATTACAAAGGGAATTTTTGGAAATAATCTGAAGATGATTATTTGCGGAGGAGCAAGTTTGGGAACTGATATTATAGAAAATTATAAAAATATCGGGATCAATCTGTTGAACGGTTATGGAATAACGGAGTGTTCTCCGGTTGTATCCTGTGCAAAGGCATCCGCTCCCTTGGGTTCGGTAGGAAAAGTAAATATGGACGAATATTGTAAAGTAAAGATAGAAGACGGAATAATAAAAGTGAAAGGAAGTATAGTTATGGCAGGGTACGGTGATGTAAATATCGACTCACAAATAGACTCTGAAGGATGGTTCAATACTATGGATACGGGTTATATAGACGAAGAAAATAATCTTTTCATAACGGGCAGAAAAAGTAATTTAATAGTGCTCGATGACGGCAATAATATATCTCCGGAAGAGTTGGAACTTTTAATAGAATCCGTTGAAGAAGTTAAAGAGGCTATGGTTTACGATGAAAAGCTGCCGAATAATCAAATAATCGCTGCTGAAATCGTATTGGAGGACCTTTATCGCAATAAAGAGTTTAATGAAATCAAGAGTATTATTGATGAAAAAATTAATGTATTAAACAGTTCATTGCCTAATTATAAAAAAATAAGGAAGTTTAATTTGAGAACCGAAGATTTCAAGAAAAACAGGCTCGGGAAAGTAATAAGAAAAGAGGTAATGCATGGAAAAATTAATTAAATATCTGGCGGATTACACGGACATAGAAGAAAGCAATATAAACGGAAAATCGGAACTGATAGTGGATTTGGGTTTAACATCTTATGATATTGTCGAGATATTATGTGATATAGAAGACTTATATGAAGTGGAAATGGATAACGAAAAAATAGCCGCAATGAAGACTGTAGATGATATATATTCTGAAATTTTAAGATTGAAACAAGCATAAGTTTTGATGAATTCAAAGAAAAGAACACAGTTTTGATATTTAGGAAACTGTGTTCTTTTCTATAAAACAAGCCCTTCGGTCAGCTAAGCTTTTATTATTCTTCTTCAGATGAATCTTTTTTTGATTTTTTAGATTTAGATATTTTAGAACCCAGCGCCGAGATTTGCCTGGCATTTTGCACTGCACCGAACAGTCCGCCGACAACGGGAATGCTGTAAATCTTACTGTGAACGGCTGCTCTTGCATCGCTTCTGGCATTTCTTCTCCTTCTGTCCATTTCTTGTTGCGCCATATAGTCGACTTCATCAACGATACTTTCGCCTAAATATTTACCGACAGTTTTAGCGGCTTTTTCAGGGTTTTTATGTATTGCGGAAGCAGCCATTTGTCGTGCGGTAATTTTAGGCTTGAGTGAAGATGTAAGTTCAACATATTTTTGCATCATAGGACCGTTATTAAATTTACTTTGATATTCTTCATAGTTTGCACATGTTTCTCCGAAACTTCGAAGTTCATTCAAATAATTTTCAACATCGGGGAGCTTATCGTCAGGGACATTGAATGTATCGAATATAGAATTGCCTAAAGTTTCTATTAATTGTGCTACTTTTGGATCCATTTTGAAAACTCCTTTCATCGTGAATATTTTTTTATTTTAAGCTTATTTTCCGCAGCATTTTTTGTATTTTTTACCACTTCCGCAAGGACATGGATCATTTCTTCCCGGAAGTTTATCTTTTACCACGGTCTTTGATTTTTTATATGATTTTATTATTTCATGTCTTTTTTCTTCCGTCAATATATTTTTCCACTCTTCAAGAGAATAGAGATAGTCTGCCGATGCATCGTGCATATTGAAATATAGCTTCTCAAAGTCTATATCTAAAATCATCTCGGAATTTTCGTCAAAGTTTTTAAAATCAATGCTCTCTTTTAAACTCGGATCTATGCCGTCCAGAAATCCCATAAAGATAACAGGATCAGCATCGTATTTTGCAGCCAACTCTTTAAATGTTCCCGCAGGTTTAGTCTCATAATCGGCGAGTATCCCTTGATATATTCTCTTTTCTGTAGAACTGTATTTTTCCCAGAATTCTTTAAATGTAGATTTGTTTTGGGAATCAATCAGGGCTTCCCACTGTTCGAATAAAGTCATAAAACGACCTCCTTATATACTTTACACAAATTAATCTATCACACTTATAACGCTGTCGACTTTTTCTACCGAATCGTGATTGGAAACGATTTTATCCAATGTTTTATTAAGAAGATCTCTTGTCACTTCTCTTAGAATAAAGATTACAGGAACAGTTTTACAGTCCTTATCGAAGCTTCCTACCTGCATACAAGATTGAACGCTTATACCCGCATCGCCGAAACTTGTGGAGATTTTCCCTAAAGTACCAGGCAAATCGGTAACTGATAGCCGTACATAATATTTATTCGATCCTTCACCTACATATTCGAGTTTTTCGTTTATTTTTGCAGGTGCGGAATCAAAAGCCGATCCTTTGGCAATAGATGATGAAATTTCTAGGATATCCCCCATAACGGCGCTTCCGGTAGGCATCGGGCCCGCACCTTTGCCGTAAAACATAAGATCGTCCACAGCGTTTCCTTTCACGAATACCGCATTGAATTCATTGCTGACGGAAGCAAGAGGATGTGATAACGGAACGAATGCAGGCTGCACATGACATTCCAACTTATTGTCAGATTTTCTCGCAGTGCAGAGCAACTTTATCTTATATCCGAAGTTATTTGCAAAAGTTATATCATCTTTAGATATTTTTGTTATTCCTTCTCTCGGTATATCGTCGGGAGAAATCCTGATTCCGAAAACTATTGCCATAAGTATGGAAAGTTTGTTTGCAACGTCTATACCTTCCACGTCCGCCGTGGGATCGGCTTCTGCAAAACCTTTTTCCTGTGCAACTTTCAGCACATCCGAATATTCCAGTCCGTATTCCGTCATTTGAGTCATTATATAATTTGTAGTGCCGTTTACAATGCCTAAAATTTCTTCAAAATCATTGGAAGTGAGCGCCGTAGTCAGAGCATTTATAATAGGGATGCCGCCGCCGACACTTGCTTCGTATCTTAGCATAACCTTATTTTTATATGCGGTATTTATGAGCTTGTCATAATTTGCCGCAACGGCAGCCTTGTTTGCAGTTACGACATGCTTTCCGTTTTCCATAGCTTTAAGCATAAATTCAGATGCAGGTTCTATTCCGCCTATGAGCTCCACTACAATATCGATATTTTTATCAAGGAATATGTCATCCGGATTTTGTGTAAGTTTTTCTGATGGCAGTTTTATTCCTCGATCTTTTGAGGTATCGTTTACCAATACTTTGGTTATCTCGATATCAAGACCGGTAGAATCAAAGATTTTTTCCCTGTTCATATCCAACGTTTTGTATGTACCTGTTCCTACATTGCCCATACCCAGCAAACCGACCTTTATTTTCATAACAAAATTCTTATATATCGGGCAACATATACCCGATATATTTTTCCTTTCTCATATGATGATATTCGAATGAGAATAATTAAAATCCCGATATTCATCACATAGTATTTTATATAATGTTAGAGAAAAATATTACTAAATATTATATAACATAATTATAAACTTGTCTCTAAAAAATGGCAAAAAAATCACTCGTAATCTCTTAGTTCTCATGTATGTTTGACAACAGTAGAAAAACTGCCCTTGAAAATAAAGTTTTCACTCTCATAACTACCTGTTATCTTTTCAGATGTTGTATTTTATGAGAATAAGGTGTATCATAATTTTGAACCGACCGGTCGGTAATGTTAGGCTTTGTTGATGAGGATTGTATGAACCGGATATTTAAAGTTTGTAATGATACTTAAAGAACAGGAGGAGATCATCTTGGTAGGGAAAAACATAACGAAAAGCAGGATATGTGATGCGGCGGTCGAGCTGTTTTCACAAAAAGGATATGATCTTACATCTATGGATGAAATTGCAACGGTGGCGAATGTGGCAAAAGGCACTCTTTATTACCATTTTAAAAGTAAGGGGGCTATCTTTGCCTATATTGTAGAGGCGGGAATAGATGTCATATACAGAGAGACATATGCCGCTATGACGGACGTTGAAGATCCTCTTGAAAAAATAATAAGGATTTGCAGGATGCAGATTGAAACGGCACTTGAAAATAAAGAACTGTTCAGAACTATATTGAGAGAGCTTTGGGGAAAGGAGTTCAGGCATGAATCGGTCAGAGGCAGTATAAAAAAGCATTTGACTGAAATGAGCGAGATCATAAAGGAAGCACAAAATAAAGGATCGGTAAAACAGGGAGACAGTATGCTTATGGCTTTTAACATATTCGGAGCTTTTGCCAGCACGGGGATATATGAGGTTATATTGGATTCGGAACTTACAAAAGAACAGATAATAGACTCGAGTATAAACTTTATTTTGGCAGGTATTAAGGGATGAAACGATACAAGTACAAGCAGTTAAAATTTTTTAAAATACTTGTACCGCTTATACTTGACATGCGATAAAAATAGGAGTATAAATAAAACTGACCAGTCAGTATAAAAAAATAAAAAGGAGATGATTGAAGTAATGTGGAAAACAATAACGGGAGAAATAAAAAAGATTTTTATTCATAAGTTTTTTATAGTTGCGATAGCGGCTGTTACTGTAGTACCGATGCTTTACAGCTACCTTTATTTGGATGCATTTTGGGATCCTTATTCAAGGCTTGAAAAGTTGCCGGTGGCAGTAGTAAATCAAGATTTGGGAGATGAAAATCATAAAGGAGTGGAGACTGTAGGTGCAAAATTTGTAGACAGGTTAAAAGACAACAAGGACGTTAAGTGGGTGTTTACTTCTGAAAAAAAAGCATTGTCAGGGCTTGACAGCGACAAGTATTATGCGGCATTTATAATACCTGAAGAATTTACGAAATCAACATTTAGCGGGGCGAAAAACAATCCTGCGAAAGTTAATTTGATATATTGTAATAACGAGAAGAAAAATTTTCTGGCGGCACAGGTTAATTCCAAGGTAGTGAGAGAACTACAGGATAATATACAGGCATCTATAAGTAAAGAATATACAAAAGCGGCGTTTGATGCGCTGTATTCCGCTAAAGACGGGATGATAACGGCCAAAGACGGAGGAAAAGCGATTTCACGCGGAGCGGATAAGCTCAGCAAAGCGGTTCCGCAAATTGACAAAGCTTCGGAGAAATTCAAGATATCGGCTACACAGCTTAGGCAAGGTTCTGCAAGGATAAACCAAGGTGTTTCGGCGGCTCAGGGTGCGATAATGAACAGCGGGAACAGCCTTAAAAGTATAGGTGAAAATTTGAAAGCGGCTATAGGCAAAAATCCCGCATTGGCAACGGACCCTAATATTCAGGGAATAATAGGAGAATTGAGATCTCAAGAAGTATCAGGTGCAAAGACTAAAGCGGCTATTATGCAGCTCGGACAGGGACTGACTGATTATAGCAGAGGAGCTGTACAATTTGCACAAGGCACGGAGGAATTCAGCAAAAAAGTACAAATTTTGGCACCGAATTTGAAAAAGTTAAGTATCGGAGCGGATCATATGGCAACGGGTTTGGCTCAAGGGTCAGATAAACTGGCAGCGGAGTTGGGCACAGACAGTCAGACCGTTGCAAATTTTGTGTCGGATCCGGTCAAGTTGGAAGAGAAAAGAATACATAGAGTTGACAATTACGGAACCGGTTTTGCACCGTATTTTATACCGTTATCACTTTGGGTTGGAGCGATAATGATGTTTTTTGTTATCAGTCCGTTTTTTAAAAAAGAAGATAAGAAGAGCAAGTTGACACAGGTGATAGGAAAATACTGTGCGTATGGATTTGTAGGATTGCTGCAAGGTATTTTGGTAAGTCTGGCAGTTCTCCACTTAGGGCTTGAGCCTATGCAAAAGATAAGAATGATAGGGTTTATACTTCTTATGTCTTTAGTGTTTGTAGCGATAATGCAATGTCTTATCACACTTTTAGGAGATGCGGGAAGAATTATGGCGATAATACTTTTGATATTGCAATTAACATCGTGCGGAGGTACTTTCCCGTTAGAGTTGGTACCGAACTTTTTCAGAACGCTTAATCCTTTCATGCCGTTCACATATGCGGTTGAAGCTTTAAGAGAATTGGTATCGGGAGATAATATGTCGGTTGTGACGAAAGATGTGCTAATTTTACTTGCGATAGGAGCTATAGCAATAGCTTTAACAACAATTTTTGTGGAGCAGGGAAGAAAGATCACGGAAAAGATGGAAAGAAGAAAATTGGAAGCACAAAACGCATAAATTTGTGCGTGTGATTATAGAATTAAGTATAGCACCCCATCACTATTTTATTTAGTGGAAGGTGTTTTGCTTAATTCTTTTTTATTGAAGAATTAAGCAAAAGCGGGAAGCACACAGGAAGCAGTCCGACTTTTTAAATCTTGCCATATGTGACGAACTGATGTATAATCAATAACGACATTATCGATAATGATATTATTGATAATACTGTTAAGGATATATTTTTGTTAAATGGAGGAACAGTATGGCTAACAAAAATCATGAATTAGATAAGCCTATAATTGAGGCTGCTAAAACGGAATTTTTGCAAAACGGATTTCAATCTACTTCAATCAATAATATCGCTAAAAGAGCAGGGGTTACAACCGGAGCCATATATACAAGGTATAAAGGAAAAGATGAACTTTTTCACAGTTTGGTTGAAGATTTTTTACAAGATTTGGATAAAGAAAGAAGAGAAAATGAAAAAGCATATATGAAGTATTGTATAGATAAAGATTTCGATAATTTTTTGAACGGTATAGAAAAAGAAATCACAGGATATATAGACATTTTATTTAAACATTATGATGAGTGTAAACTTCTGCTGTGTTGCAGTAAAGGCAGCTCGGTCGAGGAGATATTCGGTGAAATGATGAAAAATAAGGTATCGGAAACAAAAATATTCATTAAAAAAAATATTGCTTCAGATATTAGTAATATGAAATTAGATTTAGTGGAATTACTAATGAATCAGCAGTTTAACGCATATACCTTAATAATCGAAAAAGGATACAGCAAAGATGAAAGCATTGAGTATATAAAAATGTTAGGGGAATTTATTGGAGCAGGTTGGGAAAAGATTTTTAAAAATTTTATAAAATAAGTGTAATGTCTGCAATCATAGGAGTTTATACGGGAAGTAAAGTTGTAAAGAAACATATTTCGGAAAAATAAAGATCACGCACAGGGGGAATTATGAAAAGAGAGAAAGAGCCGAGTTTTTTAAAGAAATGGATTGTTTTATAAAACCGTACAAAAAAAGATATATTCTATCTGTAATACTAAGTATGATTGCCGTTTTATTCGAATTACTGTCATACGCTTTCGTTGGGCTTTTGGCGGGGAATATCTTTAACGGCATTAATGATAATCGAAACATATTTGCTCTTATTTTAACTATTATATGTAAAATAGCAAGTGTAATATTTTTAAATATATCAATGTTGATATCTCATAAGGCGGCATATTCAACATTAAAAGATTTAAGATATGCAATCTGTGATAAATTTGTCAGATTACCTATGGGATATTTTGATAAGAACTCAAGCGGCAGATTAAAGACGATATTAGTGGATAGAGTAGAAGATATCGAAAAAACATTGGCACACTTGCTGCCGGAGATGACAGCAAATTTATTTATACCTGTAGCAATGATTATTTGGATGCTTGTGATTAATGTACAGCTTACAGGTATTATTTTAGCATGGATAATATTCGGATTGCTTATCGGAATGGCTATGATGATTGGATATCGGGAAAAATATAAGGGACAAGTACAGGCACAAAAAAACATGAACCAATCGGTCATAGAGTATGTAAAGGGTATTGAGGTAATAAAAACTTTTAATATGGGAGATAATTCATATATTAAATATAGAAAAGCGGTTACACGTCATGCGGAATATGCTATAAACTGGATGAAAAGTTCACAGATTTATGCCTCTCTTTCATATAGCATAGCTCCGGTTTCCATATTTCCAACTATTGTTATCGGACTGATACTTTTAAATGAGGGCGGTATTACCGAGCAAAGTTTCTTTATATTCATGATGATTTCTCTTGGGATTTTTAAACCGATCGTAAAGGCATCCGGTTATGTTGACCAATTGGCACAGATGGGAACGGTTACAAAGGAAATAAAAGAAATTTTGGATTATCCGGAAATAGAGAGAAATGGGAAATCTGTTCTTAAAAAAGATATGGTTTGCGACATTTCATTTAGCAACCTACTGTTTTCTTATGATGAAACAAAGAACGATATTGATGTGGCAAATTTAGAAATAAAAGAAAAAACGATGACTGCGATAATCGGAACTTCGGGTTCAGGAAAATCAACTCTGATGAAACTTTTAGCCGGATTTTGGGATTTTGAAAGAGGTGATATAAGGATAGGAAGTATTTCAATAAAAGACATGTCGACGAACGAGTTGAATTCTCTTATTTCTTATGTAGATCAAAATACATTTTTATTTAACGACAGTATTATGGAAAATATAAGAGTCGGAAAAAGAGGAGTTTCTAAGTATGAAATTGTCGAAGCTGCCAAAAGAGCGGGTTGTCATGATTTTATAGAGAATCTGCCAAAAGGATATGACACTATAGCCGGAGACAGATTGTCAGGTGGGGAAAGGCAAAGAATAGCCATTGCAAGAGCGATTTTGAAAAATTCTCCTATTGTTATATTAGATGAGGCGACTTCAAGTACAGATATTGAAAACGAAGAGAAGGTTCAACAAGCATTACTTGAGTTTACAAAGGATAAAACGTTGATAGTTATTACACATAAAATTAATACTGTCGTAAATGCGGATAAGATTATATATATGGAGAACGGTAAAATTCTTTGTGACGGAACACACGAAGAACTTATGCGGGATTGTCCTCAATACAGATATTTATATGAATTGGCAAATTGATTGGAGGGAAAATATGTTTGAATCTATAAGAAGCATTTGGAATTTTAGTATAAAGCGACAACATCAACTGACTAAAATTTTGCTTCTGTCATTTATGGAAGGCATATTCGTTATGTTGAAAATGCTTGCGATAATTTTTGCTGTAAATGCGATGTTTAATAAGGTTTGGGTGGATAATTATATTTATAAGGTAATAACACTTGGAATAATCTGTATTGCCGGTGTTTTTGTTTTCGGGTATTTTACACAGTTAGGTTCCGCAAGTGTCGGATTTGAAATGGCAAAGGACAAGAGGTTGTATTTCGGATCGTTCTTTAAAAGGCTCTATCTTGGATTTTTTAATGAAAATTCAGTTGGTAATATAAACTCGACGCTTACTACATCAATTTCTCATGTAGAACAAGTCGCACCAATTATTCTAATCTATGTGACAGGCGGGCTTTTATCTGCGGTATCAATAATTTTGGGATTCGTTTACTATGAATGGCGAGTTTCCATTATCGTGCTTGCAGGGGTGGCGGCTTATTTATTCGTTGTAAATCATCAAATGAAGCTTTCAAGAAGAGAGGCGCCTAAAAGACAGTTGTCACAAATGAAATTAACGGAAAGTGTTATTGAATTTATACAGGGAAT
>CAJPNN010000027.1 GCA_905372035.1 Bacillota bacterium
ATTTAATAAAACATTAACTAACAATTAACATTCCCTTTATCCGGGTAAAATCACCCGAACTGAACCGTGCCGTTCAATATCGTTTCTATCTCATTTTTATACTGGAAAAACTCTTCGCACTATTATATAATTAACGTGTGTTCATTAGGAAATGAGGGTGAATTCAATGAGAAAAATTATGGTTTGTGTTACAGAACAAAAAACCTGCGACAGGCTTATCATGTTCGGTCATGATTTGATGCTGTCAAAAAACGATGAGCTTTACATCATACATATTTCCCGCAGCGAAAACTTTTTAAATATATCAAAAGCCGGAGATGCCCTGGAATATCTATACGAAAAAGCTTTGGAATACGGTGCGAACCTTACCGTTTTAAAAAGTGAAAACGTACTCGACAGCATGGTCGGTTTCATAGATAAAAACCGCATAACACATGTTGTGTTGGGTCAATCGGGAGAAACTCAAAAAGAAAACAATATAGTCTACGGTTTGACTAAAATAATGGGCGATAAAGTAAAAATTGCTGAAGTCCCCACTTTCCGACCGTCGGAGTAACCGATGGTTTTTTTCTTATTTTTTATTGTTAAAAAAGATTCCCTTCATAGCTTTTCGAGGTTTGAGTTTTTTATCCGCAATCCGCACTTCCTTCCAATTGTATCTACACTATATCGACAGCATATCAACCAACTCCATCAAATCTTTTCTGCATTCTCTCTTTTTACTCAACGCTTCACGCAGATCAAAGTCTGCAATTTCTCCTGCTGCAACACCTATTGCTCTCGGCGATATATCACTAAATAAAAGCTCCGTAGCCTTCGCTCCCATTCTTCCGGCAAGCAGCCTGTCGGCAGCGGTGGGTGATCCTCCTCTCTGCAAATAACCCAAAACCACAAGTTTGGTTTCTTCTCCTGTTCTCTCCTGTATCATATCTGCAAGCTCAAAACTGTCTATATGTACTCCTTCCGCTTTTACTAAAATGCTGTATCTCTTTCCGCGATTTTTTCCCTCCAAAATTTTTTTGCATATTTTATCCGGATCAAAATCAATTTCAGGGATCAAAACATTTTCCGCTCCTCCTGTAACAGCCGCATAAACCGCTATATCGCCGCAATTTCTTCCCATCACTTCCACTATTATATTTCTTTCATGTGAAGCCGATGTATCTCTTATATTACCTATTGCCGAAAGCACAGTATTAACCGCAGTATCAAATCCTATCGTATAGTCCGTATACCCTAAATCATTATCTATAGTTCCCGGGATACATGAAACGGCAATCCCTCTGCATGCCAGTTCCAAGGCCCCTCTGAAGCTGCCGTCTCCTCCGATTATACAAAGTCCCTCTATCCCGAATTTTTCAAGCATTTTTATGGACTTTTCAATTCCCTTATCCGTTCTGAATTCCTTACTCCTCGCCGTCTTTAAAACAGTTCCGCCCTGATGCAAAATATTTGCAACCGAAGAAAGCTCCATTTTTTCTATCTCTCCGTTTATAAGGCCCTCATATCCACGTTTTATACCGTAAACTTCCATACCTCTATATATACCGCTTCTGACAACCGCTCTTATGGCCCCGTTCATTCCCGGAGCATCCCCTCCGCTTGTAAGTACACCTATCCTTTTCATTATAACACCTCTCCGCAAATACGCTCAGATTTCAACCTTTTAAAACTTCCGCTCAACACTTATTGAGCCGTTTCGTTATCTATATAATCTCCCAGTTCTTCAATCAAAGGCTCACAGATCGAAACGTAAAGTTCTTTTCCGACTTTGATGGTTCTTCCCCGTTCCTCCGATATTATGTAAACGGGAGAATCTCCCTCATATGCTTTCAAGATTCTTTTTATTTCATTAAGTGCATAAATCTCATCCATATCAGCTTTTATCCGAAGTTTCAATTTTTCTTTTTTATTGCTCAAAACCTCTAAATCGACTATTGTATCCGCCAATATTTTAGGTGCCTCGTCCTCTTTGAAATTTATCCTTCCCTTAATTGCAACAGCTTCGTCCTCCTTTATAAGTTCTCTGTATCTCTCATAAACTCTTGGGAAAACTATTACCTCACAGGTTCCGTAAAAATCTTCAAGGTCTACAAAAGCCATCATTGTGTTGCTCTTTGTAAGAAGTGATTTCTTTGCAGCTATCATGCCTGCTATAACTATTTCTTCTCCGTCTCTTATCGCATGTTCTCCGTCTTCCGTCTGAGATATCTCAAAAGTCGTAATATTACCCACTCTGTTAACTATATCTTTATATTTATCCAACGGATGTCCGCTTATATACACTCCGAGCATCTCTTTTTCCATGCTCAAAATCAGCTCTTCCGAAAACGGATTTAAATCCGGTAATTTTCTGCTGTCAAAAGAATCTCCACTCTCTTCAAAATCTCCGAACAAAGACATCTGTCCCGCAATGTTTTTCTTAGCCATGCTTTGTGCGGATTCTATAAGTCCTTCAAATACTGACATAAATTGTGCTCTGTTGCCGTCAAAGCAGTCAAATGCTCCCGCCTTTATCAGGCTTTCAACCGCTTTTTTATTTATGTCCGCTATTTTCACTCCGTCAATAAATTGGAATATACTTTCCGGAAGCTTTTCCCGTCTTGCTCTTATGATCTCGTCTATCGCTCCCTCTCCTACATTTTTAACCGAGCCCAGACCGAACCTTATGGCATTCCCTTCAACGGTGAACTTACCATAGCTCCTGTTTACATCAGGCGGTAAAATTTTAATTCCCATCTCTTCACAATTTCTTATATACTTGGCTATATGTGACGCTTCTCCTGTTACGCTTGTCATTAACGCCGCCATAAACTCAACCGGATAGTATGTCTTAAGATATGCGGTTTCATACGCCAAAACCGCATATGCCGCAGCATGTGATTTATTGAAAGCATATTCCGCAAAACTTATCATCTGATTGTATATTTCCATCGCTATAGGCTCAGGAACACCGTTTCTAACGCATCCTGCAATCTCCACCTCTCCCGACTCGGACACTTTCCCATTTATAAAATATTCCTGCTCTTCAAGCATCACATTCATCTTTTTTTTGGACATCGCACGCCTTACAAGATCACTTCTGCCATAAGTATACCCCGCCAAATCTCTTACTATTCTCATAACCTGCTCCTGATAGACGAGACAACCGTATGTCACTGCAAGTATAGGCTTGAGTTTTTCGTGCAGATATTCCGTTTTATCGGGATTTTTTTTATTTTCTATATATGTGGAAATCGAAGCCATAGGTCCCGGCCTGTAAAGTGAAATCCCTGCAACTATATCTTCAAAACAGTCAGGTTTAAGATTTTTCATAAATTGCGTCATTCCCTGACTTTCAAGCTGAAAGACCCCTTGTGTATTTCCGGAAGCAATCAAGCTGAAAACTTTTTGATCATCATATACCATTGAAGAAAAATCTATTGATATTCCATGATTCTTTTCAATCAGATCAAGAGCATCTCTTATGACGGTAAGATTTCTCAAACCCAAAAAGTCCATTTTCAAAAGCCCCAGTTCTTCTATTGTTGTCATAGGAAACTGTGTACTTATAATTTTATCTTTCATGTATAAAGGAACATATTTATCTATACTCTCTTTTGAAATAACGACTCCCGCAGCATGTGTAGACGCATGTCTCGGCATACCCTCAAGAGCTTTTGACATATCAATCAAATTTTTTACACGTATATCTTCTTCATATCTGTCTCTAAGGTCAGGATTCAGGTCTATCGCCTTATCTATTGTCATCTTAAGGTCGAACGGCACCATTTTTGCTATAACGTCCACTTCCTGATAAGTCATATTCAGTGCTCTTCCCACATCTCTTATCGCCGCCTTCGCTTTCATGGTTCCGAACGTTATGATTTGCGAAACTTTATCCGCTCCGTACTTTTCTATCACATAATCTATTACTTCCTGTCTTCTCTCATAACAAAAATCTATATCTATATCGGGCATGCTTACCCTTTCAGGATTAAGAAACCTTTCAAATATCAAATCGTAACGTATGGGATCTATATCCGTTATTCTAAGCGCATAGGAAACGATGCTTCCTGCGGCGGAACCTCTGCCCGGTCCGACCATTATGTTCTGCATCTTGGCATAATTTATAAAATCCCAAACTATAAGGAAATATTCCACATATCCCATGTTCTTTATAGTTTCAAGCTCATATGTCAGCCTGTCTTTAATTTCATCCGTATCCGCGCTCTCACCGTATCTTTCCCTTATTCCCTCTTCGCAAAGTTCTTTCAGATATTCAAAATTATCTTTGCCGCAGGGAGCATAAAATTCCGGCAAATAAAGTTTTCCGAAATCTATTTCGACATTACATCTCTCAGCAAATTTAACCGTATTACTTATCGCTTCCGGATATTCTTTAAAAGCCTCCGCCATCTCTTCAGGACTTTTCAAATAAAACTGATCATTCGGGAATGACATTCTGTCATCATCATCCACGCTCGCTGCGGTTTGAATGCAAAGCAAAATATCATGAGCCTTGGCATCTTCCCTGTTGACATAGTGTACATCATTTGTAGCTACCGTCTCTATCCCCGTTTCATCAGATATACGTTTTAACAGCGGGTTTATTCGTTTTTCCTCCGAAAGCCCCTGGTTTTGCATCTCAATAAAGAAATTTCCCTTTCCGAATATATTCTCCATTCGCAAAGCTTCTTCCTTCGCTTTATCATATTCCCCGTTTAAAAGATGTGCCTGCACCCTTCCTGCCAGGCATGCACTTAACGCTATTATTCCCTCATGATGTTTTTCCAGCAGCTCATAATCCACTCTCGGCTTATAATAAAGTCCTTTAGTATAGCTTTCCGATACGATTTTCATGAGGTTTCGGTATCCCGTATTATTCTCAGCAATCAAAATAAGATGATTGCTGAACTTATCCTTATCAGGCTCTTTATCAAACATCGTCCTCTTTGCAAGATAAACCTCGCACCCTATTATAGGGTGTATTCCTTGTGCCTTCGCTTCTTTATAAAAATCTATAACCCCGAACATAGCACCGTGATCCGTTATTGCGATAGATGTCATCCCGAGTTCTTTGGTTCTCGAAATAAGATCTTTTATCTTTGCAGCTCCGTCTAAAAGGCTATATTCCGTATGTACATGTAAATGAACAAAATCCATAATTCACCTCACCCTTTTATATATCTGTCCGTACCTTTTTACTGTTTATAACATAAAATAATATGCCTAAAACAAGCCAGCTTAAAACTATAAGCCATTCAACCGTGCTTAATGCCGCGGGGCTTTCAGGTACAATCATAAGTCCCATTATTATAATTCCTGCTAAAATCCCTGAGAATATACCCGCTCTTCCCCCTAAAACTTTATAAGGTCTATATAGATCGGGCTCCGTTTTTCTCATTTTAAAACATGCGAGCGAAACCGTCGTACACGCAAAAATAAATGAAAATGATGAAACATTTGTTAGCGGAACGAGAAGATTTGATCCGAAAAACGGTGCTACAAAGGTAAAAACGGCGAGTAAAATATTTGCCCCCTTAGGTGTTCTCCTAACAGGATCCAGTCTTCCGAAAATCTCAGGGAGCATACGTTTTCTTCCCATAGCAAGAATGATCCTTGCCGATGCACTGTAAAACGAATTCATAGGACCTAAAGGTCCGAGCGTGGCGATTGTAAGCATAAGAATATACAAAATTCCGTTTATATCATTAAGGCATGCCAAAGCCGGAACCGGTCTCTTTATAAACTCCGTCCACGGTAATATTGTTCCGAATGAATATATACATACGATATAAAAAAATGCCGTTGCCAAAAGTGCCAGAACTATAACTGTACCGAAGTGCTTCCATGCTATACCTTCTTTCGCCTCTTCCACCTGTTGCGGCACCGTATCAAAGCCCGTATAAAAAAACGGTGCCATAACCAAAACGGCAGCTATCCCGGCAAGCATAGTCCCGCCTCCGGTTTTAACCGCTCCTTCCTGTACTGCACTAAATGCAGGCTTCAAGTTCTCCGGACCTCCTTTTACAAACGATATAATCATCGCTATAACCATTCCCGTCAAAAGCATCTTTGTTAGAAACCCTTGCAATCTTGCGGCTGATCTCGCTCCCAAAAAATTCAATCTCACTACGTATGTAACAAATATTAAAGATACTAAAGTCGGGATCAGATAAACATCATCTCCCAATATCGTATACAGTTTCACACTCCTTATTATCGGAAAAATATTTCCGAACATCTTCGATATGAGAGTCGAAACTGCGATTGCACTCCATGCGGGAAGTATACCGTTTCCGAGCACCAAAAACCATCCTGTAACATATGAAAGTTTTCTTCCATACGTTCTGTCCACATATTCTATTATACCTCCGGCAACGGGAATAGCCGCCCCCAGTTCACCAAAAACCATACAAATCGGAATCAGAAATAAAGCACATATCAAATATGCCGTCATGGCTGCTATAGGACCTCCTCCGAGGACTATCCAATCTCCCACAAGCAATATCCATCCGGTCCCTATCATAGCTCCAAAACCTATGGTAAAAAAGTTCCAAAGGCTTAAAGTTTTTTTCATCTCCCAATTTTCCATATGTTACATCCCTTACATGAATTCTTTTTCTTTATTATATATAATAAAAAAAACAAGTGCAATTATAAAAAATCGGGCGACATCCGCCGCCCGAAAATATTATTATCGAAAAATATTTGATTTCCTATAACATATCCGTCCATATGATTGTTTTTAGAAATCAGGTGATTCAAATTTAACCGAATGACAGTGGATAAATTTACCGGCACCTTTCTTACCGACAAATTCACCGTCTTTGAATACAAGGTTTCCTCTGCTGTAAGTCGCAACAGGATATCCTTTAACATCAACACCTTCCCAGATAGTATGGTCTGTATCTCCATGCATTTTATCGTTAGTTATGGTAAAGTTCTTATCTTTGTCATAAATAACGATATCCGCATCAAGCCCAACTTCCAATGAACCTTTTAAGTGATCCAAACCGAACAGTCTCGCAGGGTTTGTGGCACAAAGCTCAACTGCCTTGTTGAAAGAAATTCTTCCCTTATTTGCTTCTGAAAGCATGTAAGGATACATATTTTCCACACCTGCACAGCCGTTAGGGATAGTCGTGAAGTTACCCGGCGTTCCGTCAGGCTTGGTAATTCCCCAGTCTTTTTCATCCATTGTGAACGGACAGTGGTCTGTAGCAAGAGTAGTTATGTCTCCCGATGAAATCGCCTGCCATATAGCATCCTGCGATTCCTGGTTTTTCATTGGAGGTGAACAAACAAAGTCTCTTGCTCTTTCTCTCTTATAAACTTCATTGGTGAAGTATAAGTATTGAGGGCAAGTTTCAGCAAATATAGGGTATCCTTCATCTCTTGCCTGCTTAACGGCATCAACTCCCATTTTGTCAGCAAGGTGAACGATATATAAACTTGTTCCCGCCATCTTTGCAAGGTTTATAGCTCTCACATCAGCTTCCCCTTCAACCTCTTCGTTCTTGGACATATAATGCCACCAAGCATCCGTTTTGCCTTCTTTCAGATACTGAGCGATAAGAACATTGTTTACATCTCTATTTTCCGCATGTACTCCTACAAGAGCACCTATTTCCTTAGCCTTGGTAAGAACTTTAAAGAAAGAACCGTCATCCACTCCGAAATCATAAACCATAAATACCTTAAATGAAGGTACACCGAGAGCCATAGCCTTTTCCATAGAGTCCAGCATAGCATCATTTGTTACATCACAAACACCTATGTGGAACGAATAATCGACAGCTACATCAGGATCAGCTAATGCACGCCTTCTTTTAATTGTTTCGTCCATAGGCTCTCCGATCGTCTGCAATGCGAAATCAAAAACAGTAGTAGTACCACCACAAGCAGCAGATCTTGTACCTGCATAATAATCATCAGTAGAAATAGTCCCTCCGAAAGGCATAGCCAAATGAGTGTGACCGTCAATTGCACCGGGAAGAACAAGTTTCCCGGAAGCGTCAACTACCGTTGTGTTTGCATCCGGTTTCAAATCTGTACCTATTGCGGAGATTTTCTCGTTTTCCACAGCAATATCAGCTTTAAAAGTTGTTTTTGCCGTAACAATGGTACCGTTTTTAATTAGTAAATCCATTTTAAAACCCTCCTTTTAATTTTTTTTTATTGGTAAATTGTTTTAAGTGGTAAATATTTATATGATTAAGAGCCTTTGGGTCTCAAAGGCTCCTATACATAACCAAAAATGATATTTAATAAATTAAGATTTAATTATTTTACAACTTCAGTGATACTTGTATGCTCTTCTTCAGAAACGGTAGATCTCTTATCACTCTTCATAAGCAGAACATAAACCAAAATACCTATTGCAAATGAAACCAAATATCCGTTTGCAGCTAAATAGTCGAAGAAATTAGGTGTAGGCCTCTTCTCTGCGTCATAAAGATAAACCGTATTACCTATCAACGGTATTATGAATGCTGCAATCCAAGCTATTATGGCCTTGAAGTTCCAGCCGTTGGTATACCAGTATCTTCCCTGAGGTCCTCTGTAAAGATCCGCAACATCTATTCTTCTCTGTTTACAGATATAGTAATCTGCTATAAACAGTGCCGCAATAGGTGCCAATATAATTCCGTAGTTGTTCATCCATGCGAATATGAATGCCGCACCTGCTCCGTATATATACCAAGGATTGGCCAGACACGCAAGGATACAAGTTGCAACTACACCTTTCTTATAAGAAATCTTCTTAGGTGAAATATTCGAAAATCCGTTTGCCGGAGCAACTACGTTTGCCGCTACGCACGTAGTAACTGTAGCTGCTATAACTCCGATAGCGGCTACGAATATTATAAATCTGTTATTTACATAGTAGAATACGTCTGTAGGGTTGAAAGAAGCCTGACCGTTTGCAAGCTCTGTAGCTTTTGCAAAGAATGCTCCTATGAACGCACATAAGAACATCGGCAAAGGCATTCCGAAAAGCTGTCCCCTGAACTGATCTTTCTGAGATCTTGCATATCTTGAGAAATCAGGAATATTAAGAGCCATTGTAGCCCAGAAAGCTATATTTCCTGTCAAACCTGCCATGTAGATATAAGTGAAGCCTCCTCTTTGGTTCAGCACTTCTTTATTGCTTGATGCACTCAGAACCTGTCCGAAGCTGTGGCCTGAATCTGAAGCTGTTTTAATCGACCATATAAACAGAAGCAACATAACAACAACTAAAAGCGGACCGCCTATATTCTGTACCCATTTAATATTTTCCATACCGTTGTATGCAACCCATCCTATGAATGCCATAAATATGAAAAATCCGATTAAAGTTCCTATAGGAGTCTCGGGACTTCCCGGCATGGCTACCGACCATTTCGCATCCAAAAACTTAGGTGCAAACGATCCGATAAGAGCCGCTACCGCTCCGCCTCCTACCCAAGCCTGAACCGATGTCCATCCGCAAGCAACGAGCGCTCTTGCAATGGCCGGAATCTGTGCTCCCATGGAACCGAAAGTAAGTCTTGCAAACGCAGGAAACGGAATACCGTATTTAGTACCTGCATGGGAGTTCATTTGTATAGGAATAAGAACAAGTAAGTTTCCAAGTGCTACGTTTAAAACAGATAGCCAAGGAGATACTCCCAACTGAATAAGTGCTGCCGCCAAAGACAATGACGGAATACAGATTGACATACCGATCCAAAGATTCGTAATACTGTAAGTCGTCCACGTTCTTTGATCAATGGTTGTAGGAGCCAAGTCCACATTATAGTATTTGGACGATGACAGCTCCGCACGAGCGCTGTCGGTCAATTCATAGAGACCGTTCCGCTCCTGTTGTGTGTAATTTGCCATGATACACCTCCGTAAAACATAAATAATTGAAATAAATTCTATAAGAATTATATATCACTTTTTTAAAAATGTAAATGCTTCCATCTCAAAAAAATGAGATAATTTTCTCATTGAATCGAAAAAAGATAAAATTCAGAAAATATCAATCTTTAAATATATTGAGATTTCAATGTTCGTATCATTGAGCAAAAAAACGTTTCTTTAAAGTATGTTAAATGTTTTTTTGATATATTTTATCGTATTTAAAAACCGCCTTACCTGAAAATTAGCAAAAAAAGTATATTTTTAATAAACTTATCGCCTCCCCGTTACAGGCCTCCTCTTTGCGGCTTTTCTTTGAATTATCAACATTCGCTCTATCTCTTTATCCCTTATTCCATCTTTCCTCATCTCATCTATAAGTTGCTGCTCTTCCGGAGTTTCCCCTATCAAGTTTTTCTTCTCTTCTTCCATTTTTTACCTCCATATATACTTTTAAAACAGTTACGCAAATTAAATCGGTATCGTATTTATATTTTTAAACGGTTCCGTAAACCAAATTTCTGTCATTTGAAATCTGCACCATATTATAAAGCACTAAAACATCGGTGACCCCCTCATCAGCTGTCAGCTTCCTGAGTCCGCCTTTAAAATATCTGAAATCCACCGCCAAAATCTTGTCGTATTCATCTGTGAGAAACGGAATAAAACAATTTGCATATGAATCTCTTATGACCAGAAGCGTCCTGCCTCTTTCAGCCGCTTCACCTCTGTGATCACACCTTATCTTTATAAGCGGACTGTTTCCGCCTAAAAAATATGAATATTTATCTTTTTCTTTTAAAAATTCAGGGAAATATAAACCGTCCCGATGTGTTATTTTCCTGTTCCCCTGTTCCGTTCTCTCAATTTTTATATCTGCCTGTTTTTTTAAGACATAGCCATATATGCTGTCCGGTGAGATATTCTCAATATTAGTCTTGGACTGGTTCGTTCCGTAAAAATTGTTACTGACTCTTTTTATTCTATAATCCGAAAGAGCTCTCGGCGAAAACCCGTTCCGTTTTTTGAATTCATTTGCCGCCAAATAAGCGCCATACGTTGTCCAGTGATGGTCGGTTCTGTAATAAATATATTTTTCTTGATTTTCTTTAAGCACAGAATACGTTTTTATATATTTCGCTCCGCTTTTTAAAACTTTGTCCTCAAAAACATCGTCAACTTGCTTCATCGACGGCACCTGTGCATACATCGGTAATTTGTCTTTCCATATTTGCGGTGCCGTGGGTGCTATTAAAACCGACATTCCTACTTTCGGGTTAACAGATTTAATATTATCGAGCATCTTACATAAAAGTTTCACATTTACACGCTGCTGCTTCAAATCTATATCGTCCATAGAAAAAAGTGTTTCGTCGGATCCGAAATATACCTTTCCGTTATCTTTTTTTCCCAATGCCAAATCTGAGTAACTCTTAACCGCCACCCAACCGTTTCTCAAAGGAAACTGATCCGTCGTAAAGTTTTCAAATTCCTTTATATATTTTCCTCGAATCAGTCTTTGAAAATTGAATTCGGGCATCTTCTGAAGCGCTCTATTCTCCTCTTTTGAATATTCTTTCACGGGATAGCACCATGCCGTAATGCTCCCTATAAATATGACAGCTGTAAAAACTACAGCTATAAGCCTATTCTTCATTCCAACTCCTTAAAACCTGAAATACAGAAACGGATTGTACGATGATGATACCAGATACGCAGTCACAAGAATAAATATTCCGACCATAACGAAGGTTTCAAAAAATGCGGAGGTTTTCGTCCCGACATCCACAATTTTTTTAACAAATTTCGATACCAAAGGGGTACATCCTACAGCAAGCAATATCAATAAAATCAAAATATTGCTTAAAATATATAAAGCTTTTGAATCATAAAAATTATTTCCGTAGCCTCCGAACATGGTTTTTATATAACATAGTGCCTGATGTATATTATCCGCCGAAAAAAACACCCAGCTTATAACCACTAATAGCATCGTATAAATATGGCGCAACACTCCCGGTATCTTTTTCAATACTTTCAGCAAAAATACCTTTTCAAATATTAATATTATCCCGAAATACACTCCCCAAATCACGAAATTCCATGCGGCTCCGTGCCAAAATCCCGTAAGCAGCCACACTATGATTATATTCCTTATCTGCTTTAACAGACCGAACCGGTTGCCTCCCAAAGGTATATAAAGATATTCTTTGAACCATGTCGAAAGAGAAATATGCCATCTCCTCCAAAATTCCGTTATATCTCTTGATATATACGGGTAGTCGAAATTTTCAAGAAAATGAAATCCGAAAATCCTGCCTAAGCCTATTGCCATATCGGAATATCCCGAAAAATCAAAATAAATTTGGAATGTAAATGCAAGTATTCCGATCCATGCCGTTAACACGGGCAATTCGGAAATATTCATACTGTGAATCTGCGTCCACACCAAACCTATATTATTTGCAAGCAAAACCTTTTTGCCGAGACCCGTTACAAATCTTTTCGCCCCGCTCGCAAAATCATCAAAGCTCTCTTTTCTGTTGTCAAGCTCGGATGCTATGGTTTTCATTTTCACTATAGGTCCTGCTATAAGCTGTGGAAACAATGCGACGTACGTACCGAAGTTCACAATATTTTTTTGAACTTTCACGTCCCCTCTGTAAAGATCAATTATATAAGACATTGCCTGAAATGTATAAAACGATATCCCGAGCGGCAAAGGTAAGTTCAGCCTGCCAATACCTAAAGATAAAAATCCGTTCAGATTATCAATTAAAAAATCCGCATATTTAAAAAATCCTAAAAGAAATAAATTTACCGCTATTCCTAAAACGAGAGGGAATTTTGCGCTTATATTATTTTGCAATCTTTTATTAATTTTAAGCCCGAATAGGTAATTTATAAGTATCGATATTACCATCAACACTATATAAACAGGCTCGCCCCAAGAATAAAACACTATGCTGACAGTTAAAAGTACAGCATTTTTCAGTTTCCTCGGGGCAATAAAATACAATATTAACGTTACAGGAAGAAAATAAAATAAAAACGGTATACTGCTGAAAACCATATACTCCTCCTGCTATTTAAGAGCTGATTTTATGAGTTCCGACGCTTTATCCTTATTTTCAGACACACAAAGTACAACATAATCTCCCGATTTTTTCACTACGGAATTCGACAGTTTTCCGACTTCATCGGGATTATAAACCTCAAATGCGGATTTTTGAATCTTCACTCTAAGTTTACACTGTTTCAGAATTTTATCCGCAGACTTGGCATTCTTCGCCTCAAAAACGGCAAGCTCTTCCGCCGTAGCTCCGGTACTCACATACACTGCACACTTTTTAACATCTTTTTCTTTTATCAAATAAAGATTCTCTATAACATCTTTATCCACTTTTGTCATCTGATCCTTAAAACCGATTCCCGACAGAATACTCTCCGCCGCTTTATCAACGTCAACAACCTTATTCGGTTTATCATTCCGTGACGCTTTTCCTGTATCCGAATCTTCATTTCCTCCACATGCCGACATTGCAAAGAGCATAACGGCAATTACTGTAAGTAATAATCCTCTTGTTAGCACATTTTTTCTCATAAACCTTTTTCCTCCAAAATTTTCATTTCGTAATTATATACTAAATACCGTTAATACCGTTAATCAGCATTGATCCGAAATTTTGCCGATTGTCGTCCCGTTTATGTCAACCTGTTTAAACCAAACCTGTTTAAACCATATGTTCCATAATATATTTTTCCCATTTAAGACAGTATTCCTTATTCAGATGGACTCCGTCCCAGGATCCTTCTTGCGCCAATGCTCCCGTCTGGTCCGCAACACTTTCACCCACATTTATATATTCAACTTTTTTGTCTCGTGCCATTGCTAAAAGCTTATTATTATATTCCATAATCTTCTCGTTGTTTATCGTTGAGCCTGAAGCCGATTTATTTGCAGACACCGGCAAAATCCCCTGAACAAAAATTTTGGCTTTCGGATTGCTTTTTTTTGCAATATCTACAAGCTCCGCATATCTCTCAATAAACTTGTCGGGGTTCGGATATCCGAGTTCATTTATACCCAGCGAAATGTATAGTTTTCCATAATCTCCCGCTTTCAGTGCATCCGCTATCGTAACAAGTTTACCGTCTTTTGGAATAGCGGCTTTTTTAAACGCTCCGACCGTGGACATCCCTTTATCTGCATAGAATGTCGCATTTTTCATAGTGGAAAACATCATTAATCCTTGTGTCCTTGAGTCTCCTATGAAAATCGCATCCCGAAAATAATAATCTTTAGGTATATTCTCAAGCTTATATCCGTCTGCAACAAGTTTGTCTATAGGATTTTCCCCTTCTCTAACCTCTGTTGCCTCTGAAAGCTTCATCTTGAAAGCGATCTCTTTCTTTTCAGCTTTTTTTTCTTCCGTACACCCGGAGAAAATAACGCTTGTAACTACCGTCAAACATAACAATACCGTAAATAATATATGCTTCTTTTTCATAATCAAAATCCCTCTCTCAGCAAAATATCTATATTAATTAAGACGTATATAAGCGCCCTAAAGTTTCGACACCTCATACATTTTAACACAACAAAATAGTTTTTGTTACAGAAAACTGTTATATTCTATGTTAAAATTTTATTACGTTGTTTCGCTCATCTCGAGAAAGCGAAAACCGTATCAAAAGCATAATTAAAAGCTTCTTTACTTGTCCAAGGTGACTGAGGATCCTAAATTCATAGTATTTTTCTCAAGTTCAATAATCATGTTTCTTATATTGTCAAATTTCTCCTTTTTCATGCTGTCATCTACAGCCAAATTTGTATTGTAAAGAATAGTTTCCAAGTCATCGTGAACTCTTGCCAACCTCGTTTTTATCCGCATAACCTCTTCTTCTGTGGCAATACGCTCTCTATAATCCTGTTTATCAATCATTGAATCCGTTTCCAGATCAAATTCTGAAAAGTCTTCTATCACTATAGCCTCTCTGCCCAGTGCTTTCTTAATAGAATCCGCAAAGTCTTTTTTTGATTTTTCTTCGCCGTGAACAAGAAAAATTTCCTTCGGGGCTTTTGTGAAACTTGATATCCATTCCAACAATCCCTCTCTGTCGGCATGACCCGAAAAGCCCTCTAAATTATATATTTCGGCATTTATATGAATCTTTTCTCCAAAGATGCTTACATCTTTATCTCCGTTTACAATAGATCTCCCCAACGTACCTTCTGCCTGATAACCCACAAATACAACGCTGTTCTTAGGATCCCAAAGGTTATGCTTAAGATGATGTTTTATTCTTCCCGCCTCGCACATTCCGCTCGCTGAAATTATGACTTTAGGTGACGGATCAAAATTCAGCATTCTGGATTCGTCACTCGTTCTTGTGAATTTTAAATTCTTAAAATCTAAAGGATTGTCTCCTTTTAATATATATTCCTTTGTTTCCTCATCAAATACCTGTGCATTCCTTCTGAATATCTCGGTGGCGTTAGTAGCCATGGGACTGTCCACATAAACCGTAAGGTCTTCAAGTCTGTCCCGGTAGTCCTCGTTTTCTTCATAAAACATATTCAACTGATATATGAGTTCTTGTGTCCTGCCCACTGCAAATGATGGAATCACAACAGTTCCTCCACGCTCTTTCGTCCTTAAAATTATATCGATAAGATCTTTTACGCTGTTTTCATTATTCGGATGAACCCTGTTTCCGTATGTCGTCTCCATTATAACGAAATCCGCTTCTTCTATAAATTCGGGGTCTCGCAGTATGGGCCTCCCCTTTACTCCCAAATCTCCTGAAAACACTATCTTTGATTCTTTTCCCGCTTCTTTTATCCACAGCTCGATTATTGCAGAACCCAAAATATGACCTGCATCTTTAAATCTGACCCTTATATCTTCATTTATTTCTATCGTCTGTCCATAGAGCACCGGTTTTAAAAACTCAATTGATGCGGCGGCATCCTTATATGTATAAAGCGGTTCAATGAACTTTCTTCCCGCTCTTTCGGCTTTTCTGTTCTTCCATTCGGCTTCCTTCTCATGGATATATCCGCTGTCTTTAAGCATAATATCAGCCAAATCCGCCGTAGCATCGGTACAATAGATATTACCCTTGAATCCCCTTTTCACAAGCAAAGGTATTCTTCCGCAATGGTCTATGTGTGCATGACTTAAAAACATATAATCAATTTCCGAAGGATCAAATCCGAAATCCATATAGTTAAGCTCTTCCATAGCTTTACCGCCTTGGAATTGCCCGCAATCCAAAAGGATCTTATACTTATCCGTAATAATTAAATGGCATGATCCCGTAACGGATATCGCTGCACCGCAGAATTTTATTTTCACAGTGTCACCCCTCTCGCTCTTTTAACTTCAATAATATATTACTACAAATAAAATCATATGTGAACCTTAAAATAATCGGGCATGAGACGTCTATCGGATTCCGGGCACACAGCAATATAAAGAGGGAGCACTTGGCTCCCTCCCGATAATCATTTTTATATACTCAATTCTTACACCATTACAGTTTTATTTTTTATTTAAGAGTCTATTTTTTAACTGACAACCTTTTTTTTGATTTAATTTCTATTTTGTTACCCTTTCCATTATCAAACGTTACTTTTATCGGCGTGAATACATATTTTTGATAAGTGATCACCTGACCGTCTGCAGGATCCGTCGTCAGGTAATATGCGTCGAAATTTTCCGCCGTCACGTCCTCCTTATGACCGTCGGAATCCTTTAATGTAATGACCATACCGTCAAGTTCCATTTTTTCGTTCTCTTTATATGACATCTTATTAGGATCTTTCTTTATTTCTATCGCAACCACTTTATCAAGATCCACTTCTTCCTGAATAGGAGGATCTTCTTCGGCTTCAAACGTTATCTTGTAAAACCAGCTTATATTGCCGTTTTTATTTAGAACATCACTGTCTGAAAGAAATCTTATCTCTTTATTTACTTCAACCGTTTTTTCTTCTGTAAGTAAAACATATTTTGAGTCAGGCTTGGCAGGATCCGCAGGGGCACTCAAAACAACTCTGAGTTTTAATTTTTTACCTGAATATTTTTCTTTTTCCTCTTTAGACAGCTTTACAGTTTGACGAGGGAATATATTGTTGACATTATAAGGAGCATTGGCGGAAACCTCTCCCATTTTAGGGTTCGGAACGGCTTTCCAATCCTCGTCTCCAATTTTATATTCCATACCTTGTACCCAATTCTCATTATAACGGTTATCTACAATTATTGTAAAATTGTCTTCTCTTAAAGACCCTTTATGCTTCACAACAATATTCAGAACATTGGCGGTAAAATCTGAAAGAATCATATTGTCGGTTATCTCTTTTCCCGTATTAATATCATTCATTACAATACCGTCGTTTGCAAAATCATTTACTCCTATTTCTTTATAAGTCTTATCTTCATTTACAAGTTTAACTTTAAGTTCTGAAAGTTTTAGCGGATCTTTTCTGTTTGCAAATATTTTCCTGAATTCAGGCTTAACTATGTCAATCTCTCTAATTTTATTCCCTGTATTTTTATCATGTTCCGAAAGTGCAATCGCATTGCCGACAGCATTTGCCATTCCTCCCGATGTAAGTGTCGCTCCCGATATGGCGTCAAACATTTCTGTCTTATCATATTCTCCCGTCAAATACGTTTTCACAGCCTTTGAGATTATCTTCACTCTATCGCTGGACGAGGTTGTGCCGGATACACCTTTACAAATCTCCGCACATTTTTTCCCTAAAAGCTCTTTCGCTCTTTTATATCTCTGATCGTTATCCTTAATATTGTCAAGCTCTATTACATATCTGTAATGCAGCATCATTATCGCTACATTCGACACCGCATCTTTACCTTTATAAAATTTCAATACCGGTTTCGCATGCTCCACATATCCCGGGTCCTCCTGGAGACCTCCTATATTGACAGGATCAATCTCTACATCCTCAATCACGCCGTTTTTAATATTTATCTTCGAAACAATTACGGCTCCTTCATTAAAGCCTCTTCCTCTTCCTTTAAACTCTCCGTTTTTCAACTCTGAACCGATCTGCATATCCGCCAAAATTTTATCTGACGCTTTTCTTATATTTGCCTCATCTGCGGTAAGTTGCGATTCGGGTTTTTGTTTTTCTTTCCCCATAAGAGCATTTTCAACAGCAGCTTTTATTCCGTTTGATGTTACAGTTGCATTGGAAACTGTATCTACCTTTGTCCCGTTGGCTTTTATGATTCTTTTGATCATAGTTTCCGCCGCAAGCGCATAATATCCGGGGTCTTCTCTATGCTCGGTTATTTTTATATCGGCTATCTTACCGCCTATAACCTCTACCATCACGTGTATAAGACCTCTGAATCCGTCAGCTTTTCCCGAATATTTCCCGTCAATAAGCGGTTTTCCGTTATAATCGTTATTGGAAGGATTCGATCCGGAATTTCCGGAACCGCCTACCGAACCGCCTGAACCGCCGATTTTATTTTTATCTTTCTCTTTATCTTTATTTTCTTCGGCTCCTGCCTTAACAAGAGCTTCTCTTATCGCTTTAAATATGGCATCACTTGTAACTGTCGCACCGGAAACGGCATCTACACCCTCAAGAGATCCTTTTTCCACAATTTTCTTCAGTACAGACTCCGCAAGCGCATAATATGCAGGTGTCTCCGTCTGGCTTATAACTTTTACATCTGTGATTTTACCGTCTTTGATAACTATCCTCACCGTTATCCTACCGCTATAGCCCTCTGCAGATCCCTCATATGTACCGTCCTTAAGTTTAGACGGCGTCTCCGCCTTATCTGACACTTTCGTATTTTTATTCTTTGTTATAACTTTTCCTTTTACAGTACAGCCTGTTATCACTACATTCTTAACGGATTCCGCCACCTCTATGTTCCCCTCTACGACGGTATCCTTTATAACAACGCCGTCCGATAAAACATTAATGCTTTTAACATTCTTGAAACTGTATGTTCCGGGAAAAGCTATGATTCTGTTATCATTCCTATATCTGTCTACCAGCACTGCAACCTGTGCTTTCGTCGCTTTTTTCCGCGGTTGGATATTCCCCTGATATCCTGTAACATATCCTGAAGATACAGCTTTTATAATTCCGTCCTTAGCCCATGCCGAAATGCTGTTTCCGTCTTTGACACCGGACAAACTCACGCTGCCCTCAGCTTTACTTATTCTTGCTATTATAGTATAAAGCTGTTCATTTGTGATAGTGCTTAAAGGACTCATCATATTGTTCGAAGTCCCCGTAATATAACCCGCCGCAAGTGCTTTAGCCACTTCATCTCTATACCATGAACCTGCTTTTACATCCTTATAAGTTTCAACCTTGTTGCTTTTTTCTTCTAATTTCAATGCTCTGTTTACAATAGCCATAAATTCCGCTCTTGTAATTTCATTATCAGGATTGATTTTTCCTGAAGCATCCCCTTTTAAAATACCGTCTGAAACACCCTCACGTAAAACATTTTCAGCCCAATGCCCTTTAATGTCACTATTTTCCAGGTCTGCCTTTGATGCATACGCCATATTTGACGGCATCATAGTGAAGACCATTGCCCCTGATAGAAGCATGGCAAATGTTTTTTTCAATAATTTCATTTACGAAACCTCCTTCTTTTTTTGCCAATTTTTCTTTTGATATCATTCAGAATTCTTTAACCGTTCCCTTTTACTTCAAATTTGTCCTTAAATAATCCGAATGCCGAGTTAGTTTGCACAAACTAACCCCCATATAATATACATGATTAAAAATATCATGTCAAACAAAAAAACTCCTGCGAGGGATTTATTCCCTTAAACAGAAGTTTTTTCTT
>CAJPNN010000028.1 GCA_905372035.1 Bacillota bacterium
TTAATTGACGGCGTAATAGTAGGAGTTTTAGCGGGAATCGTTGTAGTTGTATATCGATTTTTAATAGACTATAGCGGAAAAGTGACTGATATTTTTGTGAAAAAAATAAATGAAGATTATTCATATTTAATACCGTTAGTAATTTGGTTAACGGTTTTAGGATTTTTTTCCGGCAGGATAATTTCTAAAGACAAATATGTGGGAGGAAGCGGAATTCCACAGGTAGCGGCAGAGGTGACAGGGAGAATCAAAACCGATCCGTTCAAAGTCATGGTTTTAAAACTGACAGGCGGTACCGTGTCTACTTTAGGAGGACTGTCTTTGGGGAGAGAGGGTCCGTCAATTCAGCTTGGAGCGATGTGTGGAAAAATTGTTGCCGGACTTTTTAAGAGAACAAAAATCAGGGAAAACTATTTGATGACAAGCGGAGCGAGTGCGGGTCTTGCGGTAGCTTTTCATGCACCTTTAGCAGGAGTCCTGTTTTCTATGGAGGAGATTCATAAAAATGTATCGAAAAAGTTAATAATTTCCTGCTTCAGCGCAGCAGTAGTGGCAGATATAATCAGCCAGTCGGTATTTGGTTTTAAACCTGTGTTTGCATTCCCGGAGATAAAGGTTGTGTCCATAGGAACTTATCCATATATAGTACTTTTAGGAATTGTATTAGGGATTTTTGGAACTGTATATAATAAAGTGATGAAATGGATTTTTGAATTATACAAAAAGTTTCAAGTTTCTATTAAGATCAGACCTTTTGTGGCATATTTATTTGCAGGTGTAATGTTTTTTGCATATCCGCAGGTTTTGGGAAGTGGACATAATTTAGTGGAAATGTTGTTGAATCATGAATATACGCTGTACGGGCTGGCAGCATTATTCTTAATTAAATTTGTTTTTTCGCTAATTTCGTTCACATCGGGTGTCCCCGGGGGAATTTTTCTACCGATTTTGGTTCAAGGAGCGATTTTGGGGTGCCTGTTCGGAAGAATTTCGGGAGATGAACATCTCGGACTTTATGTAATAATTGCAATGGCGGGTTATTTGACGGCGATAGTCAGAAATCCTTTGACATCTGTAGTTTTGATATTTGAAATAACCAGAAGCCTTAGCGGATTTTTGCCGTTGGCAGTGACTTGTCTGTTTGCATATTTTACAGCAAATCTGCTTGGCAGCAAGCCGGTTTATGAATATTTGCTTGATAGAGTTTTGGACAAGGAGGAAGACAGTAAAGAGGAAGCGGTGGGAGTCGAAATTGTTATTGCAGTAGAAGCGGGAAGTCCCGTTATAGGTAAGAAAATTCGAGAACTTATATGGCTTGAAGGGAGCATAATAGTACAGATTGAACGTGCGGGCAAGTTGATGCTGCCAAAGGGTGATACCGTAATAATGCAACATGATAAGCTTACGCTTCATGTACCGCCTGCAAATGCTGACGAAATAATAAAACATTTAGAGAAAATTTAAAATATATCTTGGGGAAAAACCGGATAGTTTATATAGGAGGAATGAAAAACTCTTAAGGCAGGTTAACGGTATTCAAATGGTCTTGCAGTATAGAATAAAAAGTTAATAAAAAACCGCTGATTATATTTTAATTTCAGTGCTCAGCGGTTTTCAAGGACAGAAGATATATCCTGATTGTCAGGATTATCAAGCAATGACTTTTTTATATCTTGCAATAGTACTGTTTTATGTTTTTAGAGTTTCTCAACTAATTTTTCAGCGATCTGCACGGTATTTGTAGCGGCACCTTTTCTTATATTATCAGCAACGACCCACATGTTTATACCGTTTTCCACAGAGAAATCTCTTCTGATTCTTCCTACAAATACTTCATCTTTTCCGGCTGCATCTTTAGCTAAAGGATACTCGTTATTTGCAGGGTTGTCTATCACGACGATACCCGGGTAATTTCTAAGGATGTCTTTCAGTTCTTCAAGGTCAAAAGGTTTTTCAAATTCGACATTTACAGATTCCGAATGACTGTCAAATACAGGTACTCTTACAGTAGTTGCAGTAACTTTTATGGAATTATCACCAAGAATTTTATGAGTTTCGTTTATCATTTTCATTTCTTCTTTTGTATACCCGTTGTCCATAAACACATCAATATGAGGTATGCAGTTCCCGGCTATTGGATGAGGGTACGCTTCACAAAGGTCATTGCCCTTCAAACCCTCTTTTAAGTCTTCTATGCCTTTCAGCCCTGAACCTGAAACGGCCTGGTATGTTGAGTAAACTATTCTTTTTATCTTATACTTTTCATGAAGCGGCTTTAACGGAACAACAACCTGAATCGTCGAGCAGTTCGGATTTGCTATTATTCCGTTGTTTTTGTCGATATCATCAGGGTTTACTTCCGGAACAACTAAAGGAACGTCGGGATCCATTCTCCATTGACTGCTGTTATCTACTACGGTTACATCGTGAGCTGCAGCTATAGGTGCATATTTTTCGCTTATTGAACCGCCTGCGGAAAACAGTGCGATATCTATCGGTTTATCAAATGAATGTTCATTTAATTCTTCTACGGTGTATTCTGTTCCTTTAAAGGTAATCTTTGATCCTGCGGACTTTGTGGAAGCCATCATATAGATATTTTCAAAAGGGAAATCCCTTTCTTCCAATACTTTAAGAAACGTTCTACCTACAAGCCCTGTGGCTCCTACAATTGCTACATTCGGTTTTCTTGACATTTTGATTTCCTCCCTTTTATATAAAATTATATCTATTATATAACAAAAATAAAAAAAAGTTTAATGTTTTTTGCATTTACATAATGTTTTTTTGACAATTTTTTGGTGCGAACGAAAAAATAATGAAAAAAGTTTCGCAAAAAAGTTAACATATGTTCTTTTTTGTACATACTTTTGTAGGTACATATGGTATAATTAAAATACAAAAAATAACGATACGGGAGATATGAATGACAGGAGAAAGTAAAAAGAAAAAAAATACATATACATCAAAAAAACAGAATAAAAACAAGAGATCGGAATTAAAAAAAGCCAAAGACAACCGTATTAGAGAAGATATTTTAGCTGTCGTGATACTTGCTTTCGGAGCTTTTTTTATTGTTGCGTTGCAAACAAAAGGAGCAGGTCAGATAGGAAGTGAAATAGCAGGGTTTTTAAAAGGTATGTTCGGACTTGCGGCTTATATACTGCCATATTACCTCATTTTATACGGCATATTGGTAATTGCGAAGAAAACAAGCGGATCTACAGGAAGAAATGTAATTTTGATGTTGGTTACATATCTATCTTTAACGTTGATAAATTCGGGCAGATTTATAGTTGTTAAAACAATGATTACATCGGGGTATATATCGAGTTCATATTCGACAGGGCAAATACTTGACAGCGGAGGATTGTTCGGTATGCTGGTCGGGCTTATAATGAGCAAACTTATAGGAGTAGTGGGGTTATATATTTTTTCAACAGTTCTTATAATTATATGCGGAATAATTATAATAAACACCCCGATATCGGCATTTATCGAAAACATGAAACTTAGAAGAGATATAAAGAGAGAAGAGAAACTGGAACAAGAAGAACTGATAAGAAAAGACAGAGAAGAATATGAGAAACAGGTTCGAGAGGAAGTAAAGAGAAAGGTATTGAAAAATTCCGCTTCGCAGGAAGAGAAAGCCAAAAAATTCAGCCGACAGATGATGGATATAGAGCCGGGAAAGATCTCTAAAGGCCAGAAAAATATAATTTCACTGGTAAAAGAGGAAACGGATTTCGGTATGAATGATGATGAAAATGATAAGTGTTTAAAATCGGAAAATGATAAAAGAAATAAAGCTAAAGGTTTTTCATTTTTTTCAAAGAAGGAAAAACCCGATTTGATGCAGGAAGTTTTAGAAGAAGAGAATGAACAAATACCGGAATCGGTAGAGTATAAAAATCTAATTGAAGATGATCAAATTGACAGCTTCCATAGCGATGCGGATACAATCGGCAAAACTGTGATGAAAGATGATTTTAAAGATGAAACAAACATTGAAGGAATAAAAAAAATAAGTAAGAAAGAGGCGGAAAACGCTTTTTTGACGCAGGAAGATTTTAATAAGGAAAGCAGTTCCGATAATTATAGATTTCCGCCTATTGAGCTTTTGGAAAATAAGAAAACTGAAACCTCGGGAAATGAAAAACATGAACTTAGAGATAAAGCTGAGAAGCTTGAAGAAACCTTGCAGAATTTTCGTGTTGATGCCAGAGTTATAAATGTTACAAAGGGACCTGCCGTAACGCAATATGAAATACAGCCCAGTGTAGGGGTTAAAGTAAGCAGCATTGTAAGGCTTGCAGATGATATTGCACTTAATCTTGAAGCGAGGAGCATAAGAATAGAAGCTCCGATACCGGGAAAAGCGGCTGTCGGAATAGAAGTTGAAAACGATAAAATAAACTTGGTTTCTCTAAGAGAAATAATAGATTCCAATGAATTCAAAAAAGAAAAATCGAAGATTGCATTCGCTGTCGGAAAAGATATTTCGGGAAAGTCTATAATAGCGGATCTTAAAGGAATGCCGCATATGCTTATCGCGGGATCTACAGGTTCCGGGAAAAGTGTTTGCATAAACAGTATAATAATAAGCATCATTTATCGTGCAAAACCTGATGAAGTAAAGCTTGTGCTGATAGATCCTAAAGTTGTTGAACTCGGTAATTACAACGGGATACCGCACCTTTTGATACCTGTCGTTACTGACCCGGCAAAAGCGGCGGCGGCATTAAACTGGGCGGTTGCCGAAATGACGGACAGATACAGGAAATTTGCAGATGAGAGTGTAAGGGATCTGGATTCATATAATCAGAAAAAAATAAAAGAGGGTAAACGAAATGAAAAATTGCCACAGATCGTTATAATTATAGATGAGCTTGCAGATTTGATGATGGCGGCTCCGCAACAGGTGGAAGAATCCATTTGCAGGCTTGCTCAAATGGCAAGAGCAGCAGGAATGCATCTTATAGTTGCGACTCAAAGACCGTCTGTAGACATAATAACAGGAGTTATTAAGGCCAATATCCCGTCGAGGATAGCATTTGCCGTATCATCACAAGTTGACTCGAGAACGATTTTGGATATGGGCGGTGCGGAAAAACTTGTCGGAAAGGGAGATATGCTGTTCAATCCGATAGGAAGACCTAAGCCTCTCAGAGTTCAGGGAAGCTTTGTATCGGACGGCGAGGTGCATAGGGTAATAGAATATGTAAAAAACAACTTTGGAGAAAATGTGGAATATGCCGATGATATTATAAATAAAATAGATACACAATCAGCAATTAATTCCATAGGTGCAGACAGTGAGGATGATTTGTTTGAAGATGCAATAGAAACTGTTGTAAAAGCGGGACAGGCTTCCGTGTCTATGCTTCAAAGGCGTTTCAGGATAGGATATAACAGAGCGGCGAGACTTATTGAAGATATGGAAGCTAAAAATATCATAGGTCCGGCAGACGGTTCAAGACCGAGAAAAGTTTTTATGACGGAAGAGCAGTTTGCAGATAGTGACAACGACAATCAAAACGATCATGAATTGCAAGAAAGTGAAAATGTAAGTATGGACACGGATTCAGCAGAGGCGGGTGAATTTTCGGAGTAACTATGAATATATATATAGAAACGTTGGGGTGCCCCAAAAATTTCAATGACAGCGAAATGCTCGCAGGGATACTCAAAAAGCATGATAATATAATTGTCGAGGAGCCCGAGAAAGCGGATGTGGCAGTGGTCAATACATGCGGATTTATAAATGATGCAAAAGTGGAATCCATTGATACGATTTTGAGCATGGCAAAGTTAAAGAAATCCAACAAGGAACTTATTCTTGTGGTTTCAGGATGTTTATCGCAGCGTTATATAGAGGAACTCTATCAGGAAATGCCTGAAGTTGATATATTACTGGGAGTAAATGACTATAACAGTTTACCCGGGCTTTTGGATAAATTGGATCGAAAACGAAATAAAGAAAAAGAGGAATGCAGGATTAAACTTAAGAACAGTTTACCTGACACTTTCTATGACTACCGGTTTCGGATGTCTCTTGAGAATTGTTACAGCAGAACCGTTAAAATAGCGGAAGGGTGCGACAATGTGTGCGCCTATTGTGTGATACCTGAAATAAGAGGGAAATTTCGTAGCAGAAAGATGGAAGATATAGAAAAAGAAGCAATGAAATTGGCGGAAGAAGGTTGTGTAGAACTTATTCTTATCGCTCAAGATGTTACAAACTACGGGAGCGATATATATGGAAAACCGATGCTCCCGGAACTGTTAAAAAGGTTATCAGAGATAGAGGAGATTCACTGGATCAGATTGATGTATTGTTATGAGGACAGAGTGACGGATGAACTTATCAAAGTAATGAAAAATGAACCGAAAGTATGTAATTACATCGATATGCCGATTCAACATATAAGTGATAATATATTAGAAAATATGAGAAGACGATCTACAGGAGACTCTATAAAAAAAACCATAGATAGATTGAGATCGGGCATTCCGGATATACATATAAGAACTACATTTATAACAGGGTTTCCCGGAGAAACGGAAAATGATTTTGACGAACTTTATGACTTTGTTTCTTTAATGAAATTGGACAGGCTTGGAGTTTTTGCTTATTCAAAAGAAGAAAACACGCCTGCGGGAGATATGGAAAATCAAATTGAGGAAAATGTAAAGGCACAGAGGCGTGACTCAATAATGAGGAGACAACTGGAAATATCTCTTGAGTATAATTTACAGAAAGTGGGAAAGACATTTGAAGTTTTGGTTGAAGGTGTGGATGAAGAGGGGGTATACTATGGAAGAACGGAATATGATGCTCCCGCAATAGACAACAGTGTAATATTTACCGGAAACGATTTAAAGCCGGGAGATTTTGTCAGAGTTAAAATTGTAGATGCATATGATTATGATCTAATAGGTGTTATGGAATAAAAACGGAAAGGAAAGTATGAGTTGCTCATACAAGGGATGATATGAATTTACCTAATAAACTTACCATGCTTAGAGTTCTTTTGATTCCGATAATGATAATATTTCTGATGAAGGAATATTATTCTGCGGCGGCGGCAGTATTTATGGCGGCATCGATTACAGATGCGTTTGATGGACATATTGCGAGGAGCAGAAACCTTATAACCGACTTCGGCAAACTTATGGATCCGCTTGCAGACAAATTGCTTGTGGTTTCCGCTTTAGTTTGTCTTGTTCAGCTTGGAGATGTTCAGGGGTGGATGGTCATAGTTATATTGGCAAGAGAATTTCTCATTACGGGGCTCAGAGGTGTGGCGGCAAGTTCAGGAAAAGTTATTGCAGCTGCAAAATCGGGAAAGCTTAAAACTATAACTCAAATGCTTGCCGTGATACTTATACTTTTAAAAAATTTTCCTTGTTGGCCGTTTACTGCAATGGGTATAAAACCGGGAACGGTTATGCTATGGATAGCAGTGTTTATGACAGTGTATTCAGGTGTTGAATATATGTTGAAAAATGGAGAAGTGTTTAGAGATATGTAGGTATTAGTTGTCGATATTGTTTGTATTTCAATATATGCAGACGGATTATTTTCCTATTATTGTTTATTTTTAAGAATATGCAAGATTATACGATCCGGTATTGTTTATTTTTAGTTATTAATTATAGATTTTATGAGGTATTTGAAATGAAAAGTATTATATTGAGTATAGGAACGGAACTCCTGTTGGGTCAGATATTGAATACAAATGAAAAATTTATTTCGGAACGTCTTAAGGAGCTGGGAATAGACGTACTTTACAGAGTTACTGTAGGAGATAATCCGGATAGACTTGAAGAGGTTGTAAAGCTTGCAGTTGAGAAGGCGGATCTCGTCGTTATAAGCGGGGGACTTGGCCCTACAGAAGACGACTTAACAAAAGAGACAGTTGCGAAAGCTATGGATAAAAAACTTGTTTTGAATAAAAACTGTTTGCATAAAATAAAAGGCTTTTTTAGAAATTTGGACATGGATATGAGTGAAAATAATATAAAACAGGCATATATTCCCGAGAGTGCGATTATTATGGAAAACGATGAAGGCACAGCGCCCGGATTTATCATAGAAGATAATAATAAAATTATAGCCGTTATGCCCGGTCCGCCGAGAGAAATGGAAAGAATGTTTAAAGACAGCCTTATTCCGTTTTTAAGTAATAAGAACAGCGAGAAGATATATTATAGAAATTTAAGACTTATAGGCATAGGTGAATCGGATCTTGAAACGAGACTTCTTGATCTTATAAGCAATCAGACAGATCCTACAATAGCGACATATGCCAAAGAAGGAGAGTGCAGCGTCAGAATAACATCAAAGAAGGAAAATTTAGATGAAGCAAAGAAGTCGGTTGACAGTATATTACCTTATGTAAACGAAAGGGTGGGAGAATTTATTTTCAGCTATGATGATAAAGAATTGATAGAAGTGGTGGCTGATAAACTTAAGGCTGAAAAGCTTACGATTTCAACGGCAGAATCTTGCACGGGAGGTCTTTTGGCGAGTACTTTTACAGATGTTCCGGGGATATCTGAAGTTTATGAGGGAGGTTTTGTAACTTACAGTAATCAGGCTAAAATCCGTGAGATAGGAGTTTCTGAAAAAACTTTGAAGGAATACGGAGCGGTAAGTGAACAGGTCGCATATCAGATGGCGGAGGGTGTAAGGAGAGTCGCTGAAACTGATATAGGTATTTCAATAACAGGTATAGCGGGACCTGACGGAGGATCTGCCGATAAGCCTGTAGGGCTTGCATATGTAGGTATCGCTGCAAAACATGAAACAAAAGTGTTTAAAATACTCATAAAGCCTTCAAACAGAACCTATAACAAGCGTATATTCATGCTTAGAATGCTTAGAATATTAAATGAAAAGCTTGATGAAACTAATATGTTAAAGCAAAGATAAAATAAGAGCAATTTTATAAAAAAATAATTAGATTCAATATATTTACAATACAAGGATAATATGTAATAATGTAAACGGAGTAAGATATATGGGGAGGAGAAAGATATGGCGACGGTAAAACAGACAAAGACGGTAAATATCAGCGAAGATAAGGAAAAAGCGTTGCAATCGGCTATAGCACAGATAGAAAAGCAGTTCGGAAAAGGTTCTATAATGAAGCTTGGTGATAATGATGCAAAAGTGAAAGCGGATGCTATTTCAACAGGATCTATAAGTATAGACATGGCTACGGGGATAGGAGGAGTTCCCAGAGGGAGAATAACTGAAATCTACGGACCTGAATCTTCGGGTAAAACCACACTTACGCTTCATATAATAGCAGAAGCGCAAAGAAAAGGGGGAAGGGCTGCGTTCATTGATGCCGAACACGCACTTGATCCGGAATATGCAAAAAAATTGGGTGTAGATGTAGATGAGCTTTTGGTATCCCAGCCGGATACCGGGGAGCAGGCACTTGAGATTTGTGAAATGTTGGTAAGAAGCGGAGCAATAGATATAGTTGTAGTGGATTCCGTGGCAGCACTTGTACCCAGGGCGGAAATACAGGGTGAAATGGGAGATGCTCACATGGGGCTGCAAGCGAGATTGATGTCGCAGGCACTTAGAAAACTTGCAGGAGCTATAAATAAATCCAAAACATCGGCTATATTTATAAACCAGTTGAGGGAAAAAATGGGGAACAGTTATGGACCGAGCGAAGTTACTACGGGAGGAAGAGCTCTAAAGTTTTATGCTTCTATGAGACTTGATGTAAGAAAAGCCGAAATCATCAAGCAGGGGGAAACATTCCTCGGCAACAGAACCAGGGTAAAAGTTGTTAAAAATAAGGTGGCACCGCCGTTCAAAACTGCGGAATTTGATATAATGTACGGAGAAGGTATTTCAAAAGAAGGCGATGTGCTTGACTGTGCGGTGGAAAGCAAATTGATAGATAAGGCGGGTTCGTGGTACAGTTACAAAGGTGACAGACTCGGCCAAGGACGAGAAAATGTCAAACTATACTTTAAAGAAAACCCGGAGCTTTTAAAAGAATTGTATGCAAAACTTATAGATGATTTGAAAAACCAAGATAGTAAAAGTGAAAATATAAAGGAAGCGGAGCCTGATGCGGATATGATGCCGATACCCGATTTTGAAGTCGATGAGGACGGTGTGATCATAGAATGATTATGTTTGACAGTTATATTATTTTATGTTAAACTAAATCGTTGTAAACCGCTCATAAGAGGTTTTTAAGTCCGTAGGGCACCTCGTGATGGCGAGATTGGATAGAGGAGGATAAAAATGTTTGCAATAGTTGAAACAGGCGGGAAGCAGTATCGTGTCCAAGAAGGAGATGTGATTACTGTTGAAAAACTCAATGTAGAAGCAGGCGAGAAAATTGTTTTCGATAAGGTTCTTATGCTGAGCGACGGTGAGACTGTTAAGGTGGGAGCTCCATATGTTGAGAGTTGCAATGTGACAGGCACTGTTGTAGAAAATGGAAAAGGCCCTAAAGTAATCATATTCAAATATAAAGCTAAGAAAGATTACAGAAAAAAACAGGGACACAGACAGCCTTATACGATGATCAAGATTGACAAGGTTTCTGCAAGAAAAGCAAGAAAGACTGTCGCAAAAGCTGCGGAAGAAAACGCACCGCAGGCAGAGGCGGCTGAAGCGACGTCAGAGTAGCAGAAAATTATTTATAAGCCTATGACAAAGGAGGTGTGGGTCTATGGCAAGTAAAAAAGGAGTAGGAAGTTCCAAGAACGGTAGAGATAGTGAGTCGAAACGTTTAGGTGTTAAAAGAGGTGACGGTCAGTACGTGAGTGCGGGCAGTATACTTGTTAGACAGAGAGGGACGAAGTTCCATCCGGGAAATAATGTAGGTATTGGTGGAGATGACACTTTATTTGCAAAGATTGATGGCTCTGTTAAATTCGAGAGATATGACAAGAAAAGAAAACAGGTAAGTGTATATCCTAAAGAAGCTTAGTTGTTAACCCCTAAATATATATTTAGGGGTTTTGTTTTTTAGGAGGTTTAATATGTTTGTAGATAGAGCTAAGATAACTATAATTTCAGGTAAGGGCGGAAATGGCTGTGTTTCATTCAGAAGAGAGCCTTTTGTGCCTGAAGGCGGTCCTGACGGTGGAGACGGTGGAGACGGCGGAGATGTAATTTTTCAGGCGGACGGGAATATGAGAACTCTGATGGATTTCAGATATAAAAGAAAATTTCAGGCTGAAAACGGACATAACGGAATGAAAAGGAAAAAATACGGTAAGCAGGGTAAGGACCTTATAATAAAAGTACCTACAGGCACATTGATTATCGACACGGAGTCAGGTCTTGTAATGAAAGACATGGTAAAAAATGGAGATATGCTTATTGCAGCCAAAGGAGGAAAGGGCGGTAGAGGAAACGTTCATTTTAAAAACTCTGTAAGAAAAGCGCCTAATTTTGCCGAAGCAGGAGGTTTTGCAAAAGAACGAACCATAACACTTGAGATGAAACTGATAGCGGATGTAGGGCTTGTAGGGTTTCCTAATGTCGGTAAGTCTACGATCTTATCGGTGGCGACAAGCGCAAGGCCTAAAATAGCGAATTATCATTTTACTACCATTGAACCCAATTTAGGTGTCGTTGATATATTTGATGACAGTTTCGTAATGGCGGATATTGCAGGAATTATAGAGGGAGCACATCAAGGACTCGGACTCGGGCATGAGTTTCTTAAGCATATACAAAGAACAAGAATATTGGTTCATGTTGTAGATGTATCCGGAAGTGAGGGGAGAGATCCTGTTTCCGATTTTGAAAAAATAAACGAAGAGTTGAAACTATATGACGAATCATTGATGAAAAAGCCTATGGTTATAGCTGCCAATAAAATCGATATTGTAGATGAGAATAATAGGGATTTATATGATAATTTTAAGGAATATGCAGAAAAACGGGGATATAGAGTTTTTCCGATATCAGCGGCTATAAACAAGGGTCTTAAAGAGCTTATCGGGTATTTGTCTGAAATGTTAAAAGATCTGCCGCAGGAAGAAATAGATTATGAAATGTTTGATTTTGAAGCGGATGATGAAGATAAGGATTATAGAATCATACATGCTTCAAAAATTGATGATAAAACATATGAGCTCAAAGGCAAGCAACTTGAAAAGATATTTAATTCGACAAATTTTAACGACAGCTCATCCTACCATTATCTTTTAAATTATATAGAGCGTAACGGAGGTATAAAAAAGCTTAAAAATATAGGGTTACAGGAAGGAGATATTGTTAAAGTTTTTGATTATGAATTTGAATACTTTGATGAATAACTCGCATTGCATTGTATAATGAATTTAAAAATTTAATGGCAAACTGTTTTAAAGTTAATAGTAATCAGCTCAAACATAACTTGCTTTGATGATCAATTACTGCACTTTAGGCGACAAAAAAAGTATATGCAACCTATTGACATGCATTACATATATTGTTAATATATGTATAGGAGGGTGTATATGGAAAATTTAAAGAATTTTTTTAATGCATGTATTGATAAATTTAAAGCGTTGGACAGAAAGATTCTTATAAAAGCAACCATCGGAATTTGCATTCTCGTGGTTGCTTTTTCGCTTTATGGCATCAAACACGCAGAAGCAGAAAGTAAAAATGAAATTTTTAAAACGGTAAACGCTTCGGAAAAGAAAGATGGAATCGAAAATGAAAAGGAGGAAACATATGATGATAAGATAGTAGTTCAAGTAGCCGGTGCGGTAGCGCATCCGAAGATATGCCGCATGCCTAAAGATACCAGGGTGTATCAGATAGTAGAGGAAGCGGGAGGATTTCTTCCGGAAGCGGACCCGTCAAACTTAAATTTGGCGGCTCCCGTTAATGACGGAGATAAAATATATATTCCGAAGGTGGGAGAAGTTTCTGAAACAGATGATATCACAGGGAAAATTGAAAAATCGGATGATATACCGAGCAATGATTTTACTCATGACGGCAAAATAAATATCAACAGTGCCACGAGAGAGGAATTACAACAAATTCCCGGAATAGGTCCTCATACCGCCGATAAAATCGTGTCTTGGAGGAAAGAAAACGGAACTTTTCGCAAGAAAGAAGATATAAAAAAAATAAACGGTATAGGGGATAAGACATTTGAAAAGATGAAAGAACGTATAAGGGTGAATTAAAAAGTGTTAAAAAAAACAGCAGTTGGAGAAGAGGGCTTACATATGGATATGAAAGATTCAAGAAAAAACTTTATTGAAAAATTTTTATATGCATCAGGAATTCCGGTGCATATGAAAGGTTACGGCTATTTAGTAGCAGCCGTTGAAATTGCTATGGAAGACTACAGTAAACTTAATGCAATGACAAAGGAACTGTATCCGGAAGTCGGTCAAAAGTTCGGAGTTAGAGGTGACTGTGTGGAGCATGCTATAAGGACTGTGATAAATGCGGCACATTGTACGGGAGATTTATGGCTTTGTGATTTTAGGAAACCTACAAATAGAGAACTGATAAGCAGTGCCGTTATGAATTTAAGATTCGGTATGGGAGAACATAGCAGATGATATAAAAGCAGTAAGAGGGATTATTGCCGTGCATCCTATACATGTTGAAAAAATGCTTATAGTTTCCTGTGCAAAAGATTTAGAATTGATTATTCGGTATAGAGAGTATCCGTCCATAAATTGTATTATGAGATTCATGTATTCTGCAATAAATATGAAAAATATCGTTTGGATAGTGGTACCGAGAATATCTTTTCCTATATTAAGACCGGATTCAAATAGTTGTAATCTGTTCAATTCACGGTTATTTTCATGAACCTGATAAAGAGCTGATGAAACGGCAACGGCGGTATCTATTATCGTTCCCGTTACAAGCATTATTATTATTGAAAGTTGTAAAAGGGACATGTTTATTCCGATATTTCTTGAATAGCCGTTGCTGTCGGTTATCTCGAATTGTTCCTTTGTAAATCCCTGTATATCGGCCATACCGCCCCAAAGATATACTATAGGCAACATGATTGCTAAAATTATCAATATACTTATAAATGCAGTCTTGGTTTTAATGTTATATCCGTTTTGATAAAATACGGCTATTATAGAGATGAGAACGCAAGCAGGGATAGAGACCGTCAAGGGATTGAATCCCTTATATATAAAAAATATAACGGATAAAAGCATTAAAGTATTCAGTGATATAGTAATCAAACTTTTTGCACTGCTGTTTCCGCCTATAAGGAGTATAAGTGAAATAAATATAATACAAAGTATAATTAACATAAAGCTCCCTTTCTTTTCTTAAACATTAGAATTGATATGGCTATTGTAACAGGAATACAAAGAAGTATGCCTATTCCACCTATAAAGAATCTGGATAACTCAAAGAAAACATTATAGTGAAGGACGCTTTTAAGACTGATCCCGTTTCTCATAGAGAGCACGAAGAAAGAGAGACCGGCAGCTAAATTTGTGAAAAATATGATATTTATCATAGTTCCGGTTATATCATCACTAACCTCTTTACACGAATGAATCAGATTTTTAGTAGAAATTTCGGGATTGCGTCTAATAAGTTCGCTTGCAGTTGCGGTTATAGTGATTGCCACGTCCATTATAGCACCGAGTCCTACGATCAACAGCTGCCCCATAAAGATCATATCGGCATCATGGCGAGTATAAGGCTCTTTTATATATTCCATGAATTCATAATCTATAGATGAAGTATACTTTATCAGTAAGAAACAAATTACACCTATTATTGAAGTGGTGAGCAATGTAGAGATAAGAGAAGAAAATGTTTTGACATTCAATCCGCTTATTAAAATCAGAATTACTGTCGAAACCGTTAATATACCCGGTATGAGGAGAGGCAGAAGCGGATATCCTTTGTTGTGCATATACAATATGAATATAAAAACCGACAGATTAAAAAATAATGAAGCAATTGTAAGAATCCCGACTTTTTTTCCTACAAATATCAGCAAGTTGAGCATGATCAAAAAAAACAGCATAATATAAAAATCTCTTTTTTTTCCGGCGATGTTTCCTTTTAATGTATCGGAGCCGGATGAAGTGTGAATTTTTTCTATGAAAACTATGTCTCCCTTTTTATATTTTTCTCCATAGACAAGAGAAGAGCCGAAACTGTTTTTCATTTCAACGGTTTTACCTTTTTTATCGTTATTTAATATTTTGCCTTTAAGTTTTTGCTTATAATATTTTTCTTTATATCCTGATGTATTGTTATCTTCATATGAGTATGAAGTTGTTTCCTTTGTGATTTTCAGCAATGTCTTTTTATAAATAAATGAATCGTTATATACAAATACAAGTAGGATTATATTTATAAGCAATATGATCCATAGTTTTTTATTTTTTAAAATATAGTCTAAAAAATTTTTCTTCAATGTATTTCTCCTAAAAAAAATTGAGATCCTAATAAGTATAGCACAAATTATTGTGAATTCATTGATAAATTTAAATAAAACATATATAATAACTCATTGGAGGTGTTTTTTCATGCTGTCTAAAGAAAAACTGGATAGAATAAATTTCCTGGCTAATAAAGCTAAAAAAGAAGGACTTACCGAGAAAGAAAAAGCTGAACAGTCAAAGCTTAGAGATGAATATCTGCAAAATTTCAGGGAATATTTTAAGGCGAGATTAGATAATATAGATTTTGTTGACGAAGAGGGCAACATAGTAGATATGAAGAAAGCAAATATGAAAAAAGATAAAAAAAAGTATAGTTAATCGGCTTCAGGGAAATTTGTGTGTGGGATTCGGGATATAAAACGAGATAAAAAATTATCTAAAGTTAGTTTAAGTTAAGCACTTTTTTGGTATAATGAGTTTGTATAAGATAACATATAAAAACGTGAATATATAGAGATAGACCTAAAAAGGAGATGTTATGAGAAAAGTTTATTTGGATTATTCCGCAACAACACCTGTAAAAAAAGAAGTTTTGGAAACGATGCTTCCTTATTTCAGCGAAGAATTCGGAAATCCTTCAAGTTTATATGAAATAGGAGCAGAAGTTAAAAAAGCTTTGGGAAAGGCCAGAAAGCAAGTGGCGGAGCTTATAAATGCAGATGAAAAGGAGATTTTTTTCACTTCGGGAGGAACAGAATCCGATAACTGGGCGATTCTGGGAGTTGCCGACACTAAAAAAGCTAAGGGTAAACATATCATTACTACAAAAGTGGAGCATCATGCAGTACTTCATACTTGCGAATTTTTAGAAAAACACGGTTATGAGATTACTTATCTTGATATAGACAGTAACGGTTTTGTAAGACCTGAGGATTTGGAAAAAGCGATAAGAGAGGATACGGTTTTAGTTTCAGTGATGCTTGTGAACAATGAAATCGGAACGATTCAACCTGTAAAAGAACTTGTCAAAGTTGCTAAAGCACATGGCGTACTGTTTCATACGGATGCAGTGCAGGCTTTGGGAAATTGTCCGATTGATGTAAAAGATCTCGGGGTTGATATGCTTTCTGCATCTGCACACAAAATATACGGGCCTAAGGGAGTAGGGGCTTTATATATAAAGAAAGGTTTAAATATAGGAAGTTCTCAGCATGGCGGAGCTCAAGAGAATAAAAAGAGAGCAGGAACTGAAAATACTCCGGGAATAGTAGGCTTCGGTAAAGCTGCGGAGATTGCGAAAAAAAATCTGAAAGAGCATATAGAGAGAACAACAAAGCTTAGAAATTATCTGATAGATAGAGTTTTGACAGAAATTGAAGATACATTTTTAAACGGTGACAGGGAGAAACGTCATCCGGGTAATGCCAATTTGACATTTGAATATATAGAGGGTGAGGCTATGCTTTTGATGCTTGATATGCAGGGGGTATCCGTTTCTACGGGTTCAGCGTGCTCATCAGCGTCACTTACACCGTCACATGTACTGTCTGCACTTGGAATCCCGGTAGAAAAGATACATGGGACTTTGAGAATGACAGTAGGGGATTTCACAACAAAAGAAGATATAGATTACACGGTGGATATACTTAAGACTGTTGTAAAAAGACTGAGGGAAGTTTCGTCCGTTTCTAAAGAGAAAGGGTGGTAAGATTATGGCAATGTATAATGACAAAGTTATGGATCATTTTATGAATCCGCATAATGTAGGAGAGATTGAAAATGCAGATGGAGTAGGCACATATGGAAGCCCCGTATGCGGAGATATGATGCAGATGTCAATCAAGGTTCAAGATGACATAATAACAGATGCAAAATTCAAAACTTTCGGGTGCGGTTCGGCAATAGCATCTTCAAGTGCCGCTACAGATATGATCATAGGCAAGACAGTTGAAGAAGCGTTGAAGATAACGAACAAAGATGTTCTTAATGAGCTTGGAGGACTCCCCGCAATAAAAGTACACTGCTCCGTACTTGCAGATCAGGCGATTCGTTCGGCTATTTATGATTATGCGCAAAAAAACGGAAAAGAATACGAGGGATTGAAAGGCTTTGATCCCGATGCGGAAGAGGAAGAACATCATGAAATTGAAGAAGACTGATTTCATTGTTTTGAAGTAAGCAGTTCTTCCGCATTTTTGCGAGCGATAGAGGTGATGTTTTCACCACCGAGAAATCGTGCGATTTCATCAATTCTATCTTCGTAGTTTAAACGTAAAATATTGGTGGCGGTATGATTTTCCGTCACCTCTTTTATTATTTTGTAGTGTTCATTCCCCTTTGCAGCGATCTGAGGAAGATGTGTTATACAGATTATCTGTTTTTTTTCAGACAGTTTTAAGAGCTTTTTTCCTACGATATTTGCAGCATTACCGCTGATTCCGGTATCTATTTCGTCAAAGATCATAGAATCCACATTATCGGAATAAGATAAAACAGATTTAAAAGCGAGCATTATTCGGGAAATTTCTCCGCCTGAAGCGATTTTTGCCACAGCCTTGGGATTTTCTCCGAGATTTGTAGAAATCATAAATTCTATGTTATCCATACCGTTTTCTGTGTATACGGTTTTTTCGGATGTTTTAAAATCTATGCTGAAAACCACATTTTTAAATCCTAATTGATTCAGTTCGGTGTTGATTTTTTCTGACAGATAATCAGCAATGGATCTTCTTTCTTTTGACAGATTTGATGCATTTTCAATCAATTCTTTCTGCATAATCATCAGTTGATTTTTTAAAACTTGTATTTCTTTTTCGGATGCATTGTTATCGTTAAAATTATTTCTGAATTCTTCCCGTTTTTGTATGGAATTTTCAATAGAACCATATTTATTCACAAGTTTTTTAAGCATTTCATGGCGTTCTATGTATGTTTCCAGATCATTGCCGTTATAACTTTCAGTGTCGGTAAGCTTTCTCAGATCGGATGAGATATCGGACAATCTATAATAACAATCGGAAAGTTCATTTTTCATTTTGCTTAAATTGTTTTGGTATTTTTCCGCTTCATCAAGTAATTTTATACAGGAAGCCAATGCATCGGTAACAGATGCCGGATTTTCCGAAATAAGATTGTGACATTCGCTTAGATTGTCGGTTATAAGTTTTGCATTCTTCAGTATGTTTATGCGTTCTGATATTTCTTCATATTCTCCGAGTTTCGGATCTATGTCGTCGAGTTCTTTAAGCTGATATTTTACAAAATCCGAATTTTCTTGAAATGTTTTTTGCTTATCAAGCAAAGCTTTAAGCTTTTTCCTGATAGAAACATAGTTTTTATATGACAAGGACATTTCGGTTTTTAATTTTGATAGTGATTCAAATCCGAAGTCATCTAATATTTTTATATGGTTTTCGGGATGCAACAGGTACTGATTATCATATTGCCCATGGATATCCACAAAATTTTTTGAGAAGTCGTAGAGTGTCTTTACTGTGACGATGTCATCGTTGATTTTACAAAGCGACTTGCCTTTGGAGGTGATTTCTCTGGACAAGATATAAGTGTCTGAATCGTTTTCAAACACTACCTGAATCTTGGCTTTATCCTTTCCGGTACTTATTGATGTGCTGTCGGCTCTCGCTCCGAACGCCAGACTTATAGCCTGTATAATTATCGATTTCCCCGATCCTGTTTCTCCGGTTATAACATTAAAACCGGGAAAGAATTCTATATCAATGTTTTCTATAATGGCAAAATCTTTTATTGAAACATGGGTTATCATTTTTACCTCCGCAATTTTTATAATGCAATTAGTTAATGTATGATTCGGTTAAATTCTGCTATTAGAGAAGGAACATTTTCAGGGCTGTCTATCACGAGAAACAATGTATTGTCACCTGCAAGAGAACCTATTATGTTTTTGAGGTTTAAGTTGTCAATAGCCTCACCTGCAGCGTTTCCGCAGCCTGATAAAGTTTTGAGAACTATTATGTTACCTGATGAATTTATGCTTTGAACAGTTTCTCTGAATATTTTTATAAATCTGTCATTTATCGGTTTATTTTCAATGGTATCACCGACGACATATTTATATTTTCCGTCGGCGGTTTGAGATTTGATCAACTGCAGTTCTTTTATATCACGTGAAATAGTCGCCTGAGTCACTTTGAAACCGCTGTCTTCAAGTAGTTTTGCAAGCATTTCCTGCG